>JAFYIW010000186.1 GCA_017538465.1 Victivallales bacterium | reverse complement strand
CTGGGACCTGAGACCTGAGACCTGAACTTTCACCTTTTCCCTTTAAACTTTAAACACCTCTCACCTCTCACCTCTTGTGCCATGCCAGACAACGACTCCAAGCAGCTGTCCTACAGTCTTGTGGACTACATTGAGGCAATCTACACCCTCACGCGGCTGCATGGCCATGCCCATACCAAAGACATCGCCGAGTGCCTGAACGTCAAGATGCCCTCGGTGACAACCGCACTGCGCCAACTTAAATCACGGGGACTAATTCACTACAACACCCATTACCCGGTTGAACTCACTCCCGACGGCTTGAAGATTGCCGAGCGTGTCGCCAAAAGCCACCAGACGCTGGAGGGCTTCTTCCAACGGGCGTTCGCCCTTTCGCCCGACACCGCGCATTATGTCTCCAGCAGCATTGACCATATCGTGAATGACGACATCATCAGGCGCTTCATCATTCTGTGCAACGCATTGGGCAGACGCACGGACTGCAAGCCGCTGGCGGTTTACCTCACCGAGGCGATGGCGCTGCTCAATGAGAATCCGGATGACAAATTCTCGGTCGCCACGGAACTTCCCCCGGGCACTCATTGCAGTTTCGCCTTTGCCAGCAAAAATCTCGCTGATGCCGAAGAGCGTTTGGCCACGCTTTCGTTGACGCCAGGCACTCCAGTGCTGATTGGCGACCTCGCCTTGGACGGCAGTAGCCTCGCCTTGCTACTCGGTGCCGAAAAGCGACGAGTCAACCTTCCCATTGCCGTCGCGGAGAACCTCTGGATGAAGGAACTTCCCGATACGCCCAGCAACGCGACTTGACCACCATGAAGACCGGCTTGCATTTCCACACGGAGAATGGGTGGGATGGCTATGTCTCCGACGAGGCCTGGCAAAAGGAGTTCCAAGACCTTGACGCCTGGCTGCAGATTCATCCAAGAACCACCATTGTCGCCTATCCATCCCGTGAGGTCCGCCGAGTCGAGACGCCGTTGGGAGTCGTCTATCTGAAATACATCCGTGCCTTGACGGACGCAGGGCTCATGGGGCGCGAATGGCTCTCCTGGGCCAAGTGGGTCTTCCGGCCATCCCGCGCATTGGCGACCTGGCGCATCTCCCAAAAGCTTCTTGCGGCGGGCTTCGCCTGTCCCGTGCCTGTCCTGGCCGCACGGCGGCGTCAGCATGGCTATCCTCACGACATTTTTGTCTCTCTGGAGATTCCGCGACCGAATCTATGGGACGAACCAGGCGACTCTCCAGACGAACTCATTCGCATCCTTGCCACCGAGACCGCGCGTTTCCACACGGCTGGCTTTGCCCACGGCGACTTCATCCTACGGAACCTCTGCATCAATCCATCCACGAGACATCTCGTCTTTCTGGACAACGACCGCACATGGCGCCCCCTGCCACCGATTCGCTGGCACTACCAGAAGCGCAATCTCGCCCAGATGACCTACAGTCTGCTGCGACGTTTCGAGGACGACCGAATTCCCCCCGCTTTCCTGAACGAATACCAGCGGCTGACCGGCAGAATCTCCAGCACGGCCATTGCGAGCCTCCTCCGTGGAGCGGAAAAGCGCCTGGCTAACCGCAACCATCGCTGACCAGCCCCCTCATTCCCCATTCCTCATTCCTCACTCCTCATTGCAATGTTACAGCTTTCCTCGCCAATCCTCACCAACGAATGCCTTCATGGGGCATACCATCGCCTCACGATTGACCTCGGCGACTTGGCCAAAGCGGCCCGTCCTGGACAATTTGTCCAGGTGCAGATTCCCCAACTGGAAGGTCATATTCTGCGGCGCCCTTTCAGTATCTGCGATGTGAATGGAACGGTGATGACATTGGTTTACAAGACCGTCGGCGCGGGCACTGAGGCTCTCGCCCAGGCCTCTCCTGGCACTCCCCTGAATATCCTGGGTCCCCTCGGCCATGGTTTCGCCGAATTGCCCTCCGACCGCCCATGCTGTCTTCTCGGCGGTGGATATGGCTGCGCGGCGATGCTCTTCTGCGCCCACTGGACAGTCGCCCGAGGCAATCCCGCACCACTTGTTCTCCTGGGAGCGCGTTCGCAGGCCGACATTCTCCTGGAGGAGGAATTCCGCCGGATCGGCTGCCAAGTCGGAATTTCCACCGATGACGGCTCCTACGGCATGCCTGGCCGCATCACAGCGCTCCTTGAAACGGAATTGAAACGCCATCCCGACGCCTGGCTGGCCGCCTGCGGCCCCAAGCCGATGCTCAAGGCCGTCAGCTTCATGGCCGAGCAGTTCTCGGTCACGCATTGCCAAGTCAGTCTGGATGAGATCATGTGCTGCGGCGTCGGAGCATGCTTTGGCTGCGTCATCAAATGCAAGACCCCTGACACACCACAGGGATGGTCCTATCGACGTTCCTGTGCAGACGGACCGGTCTTTGAAAGTACGGAGGTCTGCTGGGAGTAAAAACATCGGAAAATTTTCCAGAAGTGTCAATAATTTTCTGGAGTTATCCGTTATTTCTGCGGACCATTGGGGGTCACCAAAAAACACTTGAAGTTTTTTTGCGAGGCAAAAAAGGGTAAACTATCATGATTTCCGACAATGACACCATGAAGCTCTACATGCAGAGCATCGGCAAGTATCCGCTGGTTTCTCAGGAGGAGGAAGCGAAACTGGCCAAACGCATTGCCGCAGGGGACGATTCGGCGCGCGATCAACTCATCAGCAGCAACCTGCGTCTTGTCGTCAAGATTGCGCACGACTTCAAGGGACTGGGTCTGCCGTTGCTGGACCTCATCAGCGAAGGCAACATCGGCCTGATGCGCGCGGTGGAGAAATTCGATCCGTCGAAGGGCGCGAAGCTCTCCAGCTATGCCGCCTGGTGGATCAAGCAGTCCATGCGCCGGGCCCTGGCCAACCAGGCCCGCACCATCCGCATCCCCGTGCAGTCCGCCAGCAAGATTGGAAAAATCCAGAATGCGAAGGCGAAGCTCACCCAGAAATTGGGACGCGAACCCACGGACAAGGAAATCGCCAACGAAATCAACCTCACAGAACGCACCGTCTCCGGACTGCGCCAAGGCAAAACCAGCACGATTTCCCTCTTCGACCCCATCCAGAATGGCGCCGAAGGCGAGTTCAAGGACATCATCGCAGACGAGAAGACCGCCTCCCCAAACGACCTCATGCGCGACGACGAGACGCTCGAGGTGATGATGCAGCTGGTCAACAAGCTCCCCGACCGCGAGCGCGTCATCCTCCAGCTCCGTTTCGGATTGCCCCGCGATGACGGCAAGGTCGAGAAGCCCAAGACGCTCGAGGAGGTCTCCCGTTCCATCGGACGTACCCGCGAGCGCGTCCGCCAAATCCAGAACCAGGCCCTCGAAACGCTCCGCAACGCCCTGGAGGAACAGAAGTCCATCGAGGAGTCAAATCGTGAAAACAACGACGAAGACGACGATTACTAGCCGGTCTGAGTTGCAGAATCCTATAATGGATTTATAGTACGCCGCATTGCAATTTTTGTTTCACCGTTAGAATACGAGGGTAATACCATGTCCGTCCATCCCAGCCTGCGCACCAAAGGCGCCGTCAGCGAAAAGCGCAATGTCCTGAAGCGCCATGAACGCGTTGACAAACTCAAGAAGGAAGGCCGTTTCCATGACGGCGACAAGCCCTGGGGCCTCCCCAAGACCAAGCCCGAGGACTAGGCCGCATCTGGCACGCTCTTCTCGCCTTTGAAGACCGCATCCACTTCTCCTCGGGGAGTGTGGATGCGCTTTTTTTTACGCCACCGCCTTTTTCAAGCGAATCAATTGTATTTCCATAAGAGAGTTTTTTATGTGGGATTACACCGACAAGGTCAAGGACCATTTTCAGAATCCGCGCAACGTCGGCATTTTGGAGGACGCCGATGGCATCGGCGAGGTGGGCAACATCATCTGCGGCGACGCGATGAAGCTCTCGGTGAAGTTGACTGAGGACAAGAAGCGCATCGCCGATGCGCGCTTCCAGACCTTCGGCTGCGCCTCGGCCATCGCCTCGGCCTCCGCCCTCACGGAACTGCTGAAGGGCAAGACGGTCGAGGAGGCCGCAAAGCTCACCAATCAGGACATCGCGGACTATCTGGGAAGCCTTCCCGAGGCGAAGATGCACTGCTCGGTGATGGGCATGGAGGCCTTCCAGGCGGCGCTTGCCGACATCCGCAAGAAGCATCCCGAATACCAGCTGCCCGGTACCAACGAGCCAGAAGGCATGGACCGCGTGATTTGCCAGTGCTTCAATGTCACCGAAGGAAAAATCCGCGAGGTCATCCGCCTGAACCACCTCAAGACCGTCGAGCAGGTGACCGCCTACACCAAGGCCGGCGGCGGGTGCGGCGGTTGCCACGAGGAAATCCAGCAGATTCTGGACAACGAGCTGGCGCACGAGCACCTCGACCACGAGGCGAAGGCATTGGAAACACAGGTCGCCGAACTGGGCAAAAGCGCGGCCGACACCGTGAAGGAGAACGCCGGGCCGTTGACGCCCTTCCAGAAGATGCGGCTCATCCAGCAAGTCTTTGACATCGAAATCCGCCCGGGACTCAAGGCCGATGGCGGCGATGCCGAATTGGTCGATGTGAATGGCGACAAGGTCCAGGTCAAACTTCAGGGCCGTTGCGCAACCTGCGCCATTGCGGACAAGACCATCGAACATTGGATTGAGGCGAAGCTGCGCGAAAAGGTCTCGCCTGCCATCTCGGTTGTTCAAGTGCAGTAATTTTTGCAGATCATCCTATCATGTCCGAGCCTGTCATCTATCTGGACAACAATGCCACGACCGCGGTGGCGCCAGAGGTCTTCGAGGTGATGAAGCCCTTCCTGACCTCCGAATACGCGAATGCATCGAGCATCTATCCCTTTGCCAGCGAGCCGCTTCACGCGATTGCCCATGCCCGCGGGCAGATGGCCGCGCTGCTGGGAGCCGAGCCGGAGGAGATTATCTTCACCAGCTGCGGCAGCGAGTCCGACAACGCCGCCTTGCGCAGCGCAGTCAAGACGCAGGCGGGCCGTCGCCGCATCCTTACCACCGCCGTCGAACATCCCGCGATTCTGAACACCTGCCGCGACCTGGTCAAATATGCCGGAATCCACGTGGACTACCTCAGCGTGGACAAATTCGGGCGCATCGACCTCGACGAGGCGAAGGCGCTCATCTCCGAGGACACCGCGCTGGTCAGCGTGATGTTCGCCAACAACGAAATCGGGAACCTCTATCCCATCCGCGAACTGGCCCGCCTCGCCCACGCCAAAGGCGCCCTCTTCCACACGGACGCCGTGCAGGCCATCGGCAAGGTCAGAATCGATCTGGCCAACGACCTCAGGGATGTGGATTTCCTCTCGCTCTCCGGTCACAAGTTTCATGCGCCCAAGGGCATCGGCGTGCTCTTCAAACGCCGTTTCTCGCCTTTCGCACCGTACTTGACTGGCGGTCATCAGGAACACCAGCTCCGCGCCGGCACCGAAAATGTCGCCTACATCGCCGGACTCGGCAAGGCCGCCGAAATGGCCGCCGACAATCTTGAGGAAGAGAACACCCGCGTCAAGGCCCTGCGTGACAAACTTCAGGACGGCCTGCTGGCCACCTGCCCCGACGCCGCCGTGAATGGCGATGTGGAGCATCGGCTGCCCAACACCGTCAATATCGGCTTCAAATATATCGAAGGCGAGGCCATTCTCCTGCGCCTTTGGGACCGCGCGCATATCTGCGCCTCCTCCGGCTCCGCCTGCACCACCGGCTCCCTGGAGCCCTCCCATGTCCTGCGGGCACTGGGTCTGGACTACAAGGCGCTCCACGGCAGCATCCGCTTCAGCCTCTCGCACTACAACACCGAGGCAGAAATCGACCGCGTATTGGAAGTGATGCCGCCCGTCATCCGCAATCTCCGCGACCTCTCGCCCTTTGGCAGAGTTTAAAGTTGAAAGGGCAAAGGGTAAAGTTTTGGTTTGAGGTCCTGAGGGCCTGAGACCTGAGGGCCTAATGACTTAAAACTAACCTCT
>JAFYIW010000185.1 GCA_017538465.1 Victivallales bacterium | reverse complement strand
GCCCCAAAGTGCATCCTACTCGTGAAGGAAGCCAGTCAGGGGATCAGAGGCGGAGGCGCCGCGTTCGAGGACACGTCCGAGGCCGGCGAGGTAAGCCGCGCGGCCGGCCTCGATGGCAAGGCGGAAGGCATTGGCCATCTGGGGGATGTCTCCTGCGGTCGCCAAGGCGGTATTGGCCATGATGGCGGCGGCTCCCATCTCCATCGCCTCACACGCCTGCGAGGGACGTCCGATGCCGGCATCCACAATCACCGGCAGGTTGATTTCGTCAATGAGAATCTGCAAAAAGGCCTTAGTTGATAATCCACGATTCGAGCCGATGGGGGCTCCGAGTGGCATCACGGCAGCGGCGCCAGCCTTCACGAGATCACGAGCGACATTCAGATCGGGATACATATACGGAAGAACCACAAAGCCTTCGGCGGCGAGAATTTCCGTGGCACGGATGGTCTCTTGGTTGTCGGGCAGGAGGTACTTCGAGTCGCGCATGATCTCAATCTTCACGAAATCACCGCACCCCAATTCGCGGGCGAGTCGTGCGATGCGTACCGCCTCGTCCGCATTGCGTGCGCCAGAGGTGTTGGGCAGCAGCGTCACGCCCTTCGGGATGTAATCCAGGATGTTCTCGTGTTCGGCGGTGTTCGCACGACGCACTGCCAGCGTGATGATTTCCGCGCCAGCGTGGTTCACCGCCGCCTCAATCAACTTCAACGAGTACTTTCCCGAACCGAGAATGAAGCGCGAGCCGAACTCGCGACCTCCCAAAATCAGTGGATCTTTCATAACAGTTTAAAGTTGAAAGGCTAAAGGGTAAAGTTTTGAATTAGATGGACATTCATTCCATCCCCGCCAGGATGCGAATTACGGTAAGTGCCTGGTGGGCGGCGCAGACCATCACACGGGCGGCGAAGAGCGAGCCGCACGACTTCACGTCGCTTTCGCCATCGCCACAGAGGAAGAAATGGGAAGAGATGCGTCGTGTCTGGATGCGGTTCGCATCTTCGAGGCCCGCCATGCCGTTGCCAGCGACCAGCCACGTCTTCGGGAAATGCTCCAAAACGCCATTGACCAGCATCGCCTTGGCTTCGGGAGAATCGAAAGCCTCACACACAACTTGTTCATTTGCAAGTAGTTGTGTAAGATTTTCGGAAGTCATCCTCGCCTGGTCGGTGAGGACCTCGCAGTATGGGGCGATCTGCTTGAGATTCTCCCGCATCGCCTCCGTCTTGGGCATTCCGAGCTGCGACACGAAGTACTGCTGGCGGTTCAGATTCGAGAGATCCACGCAGTCGAAGTCGATGAGATGCAGATGCCCGACACCGGCGCGCGCCAATGCGATGGCGATATTCGAGCCAAGACCACCCAGCCCGCAGACCGCCACACGTGCGTCAACGAGCCGTTTCTGCAATTCCTCGCCGTGGCGTGCGGCCAATGCGGCAACGAACTCTTCTCGGGAGGGCATCATGCTCAGCCACCTCCCACGAAACGCACGATTTCGATGGCATCGCCATCCTGCAGGATAGTCTGGGCGTATTGGGCTTTCGGGACGATTTCGCCGTTGCGCTCCACCGCCAGTCGCGTCACCTCGTAGCCTTGATTCGCGAGGTATTCCGCAAGACTTTTCCCGACGAAATCCTGTGCGTTTTGTCCGTTGATGGTAAGCATTTTAAAAACAAAAAGCGGTCGTAGATCCTGATTTGGACCGACGCCCGCAAAGCCATTGCAAAATCCCTACGTTGGCATTATCCAAATCAGGTTATTGGGTCGAGGCCTTCAGCCTCCTCTCAGCCTGTCTCGCAAGCTCCCCGATGAAATTTGTCTTACACTTACTATAGTATTTCTCCCTAAAATTGCATCCTCCGACTTGTGAAATAGAGTTGCAGGAAACGCAGGACATGGATTTGCGGGACCTGCATCCCGCAACCTTGTTTTCCTCCTTATTCCGCTTCAGATTCTCAGAGACTCCACCAGCCAGTTGATGTAGGGTACAATAGAGTCGATGCGAACCGCGTCGCCTGCTCCGTGGATATCGCGGTGGTCCGCACCGGAGATGGCGATGGGGACATTCCAGCCGACGATGTGCCGGGCATCGGTGGCGCCGTTCATCTTGTGGAAGGCGACCTGCTTTTCCGGGAAACACTCCTGCAGCGTGCGAAGCATCTTCTGGAGAACCGGCGAGTTCTCATCCGAATAGACCGGCGGACATTCGCGCTGGACAATGACCTCGCAGCCCGTGGCTTCGCGCACCTCCTCGATGATCGCATTCCGACGTGCGGGGTCAGGGAAGCGAATGTTCAGCACGAACGAGGCCTCGCCCGGCACCAGGTTCTCCGCATCGCTTCCTTTCATCTGGCAAAGCTGACAGGTCTCTCGCCACTGGTCATTCATTGTTGCTAACTGCTTTTTATTCAAGAAGTTGCATAGTTTTACATAGCCGTCAACGAGTTTGTCGGCGGCATTCTCGCCCGTCCACGGATAGGCGGCGTGGCACGCCTTGCCGGTCGCCTTGACCTCGAGAACCAGAATGCCCTTCTCGCAGATGTCAATCACATACGGACTGCCGTCCATAATCACTGCCAGTTCGGTGGCGCGATAGCCTCGCTCTGCCATTCCGGCGGTGGTGAAGCCGCCGATCTCCTCGTCCGCAGTGAAAATCACTCCGACACTGCGGTTGGAGTCCAGCATTCGAATCAGCGTAGCCGCGCAGATGACCGCATTCGCGATGTCATCGCCGGTGCCGCGTCCAATGAGCCAGCCGTCCTTTTCGTAGGGTTCGAATTGATTCTCCAGCACGGGCGGCACGACATCCAGGTGCGCATTCAGAATCACCTGCTGCACCTTGCCGGGACGATTCGCCGCGAAGAGCACCTTCCGGCCATCGGGAAACTCCTCAAAGGCCAAGTGCTTCACGCCGTGCGCCGCGAGAAAGTCGTGCATGATTTCCTGCGAGCGGTTGACTTTGGCGATTTCGGAGCTGACCGCGCCCACGCGCACCAGCGTCTTGATGAGTTCAAGGTATTCAGAAATGTCCATGATTTCAGAGATTTTCAGGCTTTTGAAAACGTCAGATGCACTGCCCCGATTGAGGCGTCTGAGACTTCCCCGAACTCCGCCCGGCAGACTCCGGGAATCCAGATGATGGCGTCTCCGGCGCAGACCAGCGGCCAATTTCGCCGGTCCTCCGGCGTGATGTGGTGGTCTTTGAAGAGGTCTGCCACCTTTCGGTGATGCTCGCCGCCAAATGGCTGCATCACATCGCCGGGCTGCATCGTGCGGATGGTAAGTTCCTTTGGCAAAATCCTGTCATCGAAGATTTCGCCATCGTCTTCCCAGTGGTAGGGACTGATATTTCGTGCGCGGAAGACGCCGACGCCCTTCCATTCCAGTTTTCTAGGCGGTCTGCTCCAGCGCCATTTTGTGGGCGGCAACGGCTCGGCCGCGCCGTTGTTCACCACCGCCAGGCCATTCCGGCTCACGCGAATCCATTGTTCGGTTCCCAGCGGCACCAGCGCGCTCTTGCCGTCAGCAAGAGCCTGCTGAAGGCGGTGGATGGTCATCCGCGAAGGCGGAAGCGGCAATCCCGCCCACTTGCGCAGCGCCCTTACCAGCAACGCCGACGGCAATTCCCGCCAAAACTCCAGCGCGGGCTTCTCGCCAGCCGCCTTCAGGCGTGCCGCCGCCTCGTCCTCTAAAAATTGCGCATCGTCCCGGAGACTCTCCAGTGCCGCGAAGAATCCCGCCTCCTGTCCGAAAATCTCCCGCGCCAACGGCACGAGGCGGTTGCGGATGGCGTTGCGGCGCGAGGAGTCCGCCTCCAGATTCGTGTGGTCCACCCGCCAGTCCCGGACATGGTTGTCCCGCAGAAAATCCTCCAGGTCGCGCTTGCGGCACTCCAGCAGCGGCCTCATGATGGCCAGGCCGTCACCGAGAAAGCGCTCCGGCCGCAGACTAACCAGTCCGCTGGCATTCGAGCCACGTCCCAACCGTAGAAAGAGTTCCTCCAGGCAGTCGTCGGCGTGGTGCGCAAGAAAAATCGGCCGCCACTCGTCCTTGACCAGCCGTTTCCAGACCTCCAGACGCAACCGCCGTGCGCATTCCTCGATGCCCTCGCCAGGCTGACGATCCTGCTCCACCCACAAGTCAAACACCTTCAGACGGACATGGCGCTCCTCGCAGAATTTCCGGCACCACAATTCGTCGGCATCAGACTCCGCTCCCCGCAGATGATGGTTGAAATGCACCGCCGTGACCTTCCAGCCGCCTTGAACCATCGCCAGCAACAACGCCGTGCTGTCCGCCCCGCCGGAAAAGCCCACGTAGGCCCAGTCTGGTTCAGCTTGAAATGCCCGGATGGCTTCGCAAGGATTCATTTTAATGCGTAATTCGTAATTCGTAATTATTCAAATATCTTGCTTTCATAAAATTACGAATTATGAATTATTCGATGTTCATGATTTGTTCGCGGACCTTGGAGATTTCGATCTTGAGCGCTAGCGCATCCTCGGCAATGCACAAGTCCGTGGTCTTGGAGGAGAGCGTGGTGATTTCGCGATTCATCTCCTGACCCAGAAAATCCAGTTCACGGCCGGGGTCTCCATCGCTGGAGAGCAACTGGAAATATTTGACGAAATGGCTCTTCAGGCGCACGACCTCCTCGGTGATGTCCGCCTTGTCCGCATAGAAGACCAGCTCGCGCGCGAGCCGTTCCTCGTCCATGGTGATTTGGTCTCCGCCGAGTTCCTGAAGGCGTGTTTTCAGACGCTCCTTGAACTGCTGGAGCGCCTCAGGCTCGCGGATCTCGATATTCGCGAGAAGCTGTTGCATCTGGCGTCCACGCGCCTCCAAATCTTCGCACAGGCGTCTGCCCTCAGCGACACGGGCTTCGGAGAGCGCGGTCAAGGCCTGGGCAAGCGCGGGCTCCACCAGTTCACGCAGTGGCTCATAGAGTGCATCGCGCTCCTGGTTCAACACGCCAGGCACCGCCAGCACCTCGGCGATGGTCGGGGGATTAAGTCCCGCCGCCTTCGCCACTTCCCGCAATTCATTCGCGACGGCCTGCGCAACCACCTGCTTGATGCGTCCGGCAGAGGCCACTTGTTCGGGAGCCAACTGATAATTGACCGCCACATACAGGCTACCCCGCGAGAGCCGCTGCTGGATGCGCTGGCGCAGCAAAGGCTCCAGCATCCCAAGCTCGCGCGGAATCGAGAAGCGCATGTCCACCTGCTTACGGCTGTTCACCGCCGAAATCTCCACCGCCAGCGATGCGCCGTCGCCCTCGGCAACGCCGCGGCCATATCCTGTCATGCTCTTCATAATTAGGTTTAGAGGTTAGAGGGAAAAGGGGAAAGGTTAGAGGGAAAAGGTTTAGAGGGTAGAGGGTAGAGGGTAGAGGGAAAAGGGTAGAGGGTAGAGGGTAGAGGGTAGAG
>JAFYIW010000184.1 GCA_017538465.1 Victivallales bacterium | reverse complement strand
GGAATCGCCTTCCCACGCACGGAAGTTGTACCAGAAGACGCGCTCCGCTCCGGCCGCGAGGGCAATCAGGTAGGTCCGGGGGAGAAACTCCGCCTGAACTTCCGGGGAAACGCACTTCCCAAGGTGCATTTCCGTGCTGACGATGATATTCCCCTTGAGGTCACTGTTGAGTTCGTATAAGGCGATGACGGGGGCCTCGAAGTCATTGTCTCCGGCGAGCACGATGGGCGTGAAGGTGTCGCCGGGCTTCAGGTTGCAGTCGTCCAGGAAACGCGCACCGGCCTTGCCCGTCCAGCGGTTTGTCAGAGCGTCCTCGAAGCCCGGCGCGGCCTTTTGGAACGTCATGTCCTCCGGCACTCCGGGATGCGTCCACCAGGTTTTCCAGGCGAGATGGAAGCTGGCGACGTCGCGGTCATCGACCTGCACTTTGCGGAGGGTGCCGTCCGGTTGGAGTTGGACGTCATAGTAGAAGGGCAGGCCGAAGGGCAGCAGCAATGTGCCCCCTTTGGCGAGGTAGGCGCGGAGCGCATCGTGATACCGCGCGGGGAATACCTCGTTGCTGGTGGGCACCAGGACGGGGTATTCCTCTGGCGACAGCGTGGCGATTTCGTCCAGGGAAATGGGTTGGCATCCGGTGAAGAAGTGCCTGATGTTGCGGGGTGGCCGTTGCCCTCCGCCCCGTTTGTCCATCACGACGGCAAGACGGTGCTTTCCTTCGGGGATGCCGAGACGTCGGAAGGCGGCGGTCACGGCCTCGGCGACTAAATGGTCCAATGTACTGTCTTGGTCGGCGGTTGACCATCCGATTTCGGTGAGCCAGATGGGCTTGTCACCGCAGCCGTATCGTTTCATCATCGCTTGGAGCGCCGTCAACTGGGGAAGAATCTGCTCCGGCATGTCGCCATCTTGATAGGGATGGATGTTCATGATGTCGAAGCAGGCGGCTGCCCCGGCCTGGAAAGACGCCTCGATGTAGTCCAGCGGGACGCCGGATGTTCCCCCATAAAGCACCTGCAGCTCCGGGTCGATGGCCTTGACGACTTCGTAACTGCGCTTCAGAAGCAGTGCATAATCTTCCGGACGCGCGGGCTTTTCCCAGAAGCCGTTCGGCTCGTTCCAGACCTCCCAATGGCGCAGGACACTTCCGTAGCGGCTGACGGTTCGGCGGACATACTCGCTCCACTCGTCCAAGTGCTGATAGGCGGGATGCGCCCACGAGACATCGTAGTCCAGAATCGGCAGCAGGCGGACATCATTTGCCTGGACAATATCCAGCAGCCTGTCCAACCGGCTGTAGTTCCAGTCATCCGGGGTGTTCTGGATGCCCGCCCAGTCGAAGTCCGTTCGAATCCATTTCAGGGGGATTTTGTCCAGCCGGTGGATTTCGTCCTCCGCGATGTCCAACTCGCCCAGGCTGAGATGGGCGCAGATTCCGTATGGCTCGTGCAGAGGGTCGTCGGCAATCAAGAGGAAGCCAAGAATGAGCCCGCAGGCAAACAGAATTCGGTGGAGGGATTTCAAAAGCATTGGAAAAAGTATTAGAATTCCCTTGCGTGTGAAAATGACAACTTTGTGTTTAAAATACTTCCTTTTGAAACTTTGGCGAAACAAAACTGAAGAAAACTTCGCTTCTTGTGATGGCATTCCGTTTCAATGATGGCTAATGTCAGGGAAACCTTGATTATATTTAGGTCATGTTTTATCAATGCGATTAATTAACCGTGAAGCAAAAGCGAATCCTCTTCTGGGTGAATGTGGCGCTGTGGCAGGAATCGTCGCAGTCTGGGCGATGCCTCTGACGCGACGGCCGCCGTCGATTGCATGAGAAATCTTACGGAATAAACAATGAATCGAGTCTTTGCATTAGTTCAGATTGTTCTATGCGTGGTGGTCAGTGCGCTTTCTTTGTTCGCGCAGAGCGAGCGCGTCATCTACGACGGCGCGAATGCATCGTGCTGGGAGACGCAGTTGCCGCGCGACATGGTCAGCGTGGACTTCGACTACGAGGAGTTGCGCTACGACGCCGAGGCGCCTGCGCTGGACTGGCGTTACTGTCGCCATGCTGCCGACGACCTCACGCAGAACCTCGTGCGCTATGCGCCGATTGGCTTTGTTCCAGCGCAGCAGTTCGTGGTGGAGATGCGCAACCTGAGTCCCGTGCTAGTCACGGTGAACTGCGGGGTGCGCTTCTTCGGCGAGGGTGGCATCGGCTGGCTCAACGATTCCCTGCGTGTCTATGACCCGCTGTGCGAATTGCCTAACGACGGCGAGTGGCATACGCTCGTCTTCAACTGCGTGGTTCGCGGACCGCTCACGCAAAAGGGCTTTCCGAAGCCCTTCCTGGATATCCGCACGAACGGCTTCCCCGCGAACACGGCAATGCACTTCCAGATCCGTCAGGTCGTCGCCTGCGACCCCGAGCCCGTTCAGGGCGTGCTGGAGCCCGCGCTCAGTCTGCCTGCAACGCTGGAGGCCGGCGAGCCGCTGCGTTTCCCCGAACAGCGCGTGCGTTTCGCGGGGACCCAGCCCGCCGACCCTCGCGCATGGCTGGAGATCGCGCCTGCAGATGGCACTGGTACGCCGCTGAGAATCCCCTTCACGGACATCCGCGTGGATGGGGATACGTGGATACTTGGCGCAGAGACTTTGCTAATATCTAAATATCTATTTGATAAAGAATATATTATATCAATTCATTGCGGCGAGGTCGTGCCGCAGGGCGGCGAACAGCGCGTCCGCATCCAGGGGCATGCGACGACGGAACTGAGCCGTGTGGAGGTCAAGGAGCATCTTGGCGCTCCCATCCTGCACATCAACGGCGAACCCTACTGCGGGATGATGCGGGCGACCTACGCGCCGGGCTTCCTGGGCGCCAAGGCATTCTACGAGAGTGGCCTGCGCGTCCTTGGCTTCTGCAGCAACGCCAACGAGCAGGGGTATTTCCTCTCGCGAACGGTCGCAGTACGACCTGGCGAGATGGACTTTGCCGAGTTCGACGAGCGTGCGCAGGAGATGCTTGCCGTGGCGCCCGATGCCTATCTGATTCCGCGCATCTATCTCAGTGCGCCGGAGTGGTGGCTGCGCGAACACCCCGAGGCCATCGTGGTCGAGGAGACCGCGGATGGCGTGCGACGGCCGTTCTTCTACGATGGCGGGCGCCCGTGTCCCAGCTGGTTTTCGCAGGAGTGGCGGGACTACACCAGCGACTGCCTCGCAAAACTGGTCGAACACATCCGTCAGAGTCCATACGCGGACCGCGTGCTGGGCTTCGTTTTGGCCTCCGGCTCCACGGAGGAGTGGGACTCCTGGAGCGGCCAGCCACATCGCTGGGTGGACTACTCGGAGACCGCCCGCGACTCCTTCCGCGCCTGGCTCAAGGCGAAATACCATACTGACGAGGCGCTCCAGGCCGCCTGGCATGACGGGACCGCCACGCTGGACGCCGTCGAGCTGCCCACCTTCGCGGAACGCGCCGATGCCGTGCCCTCCGGTGCGGAATTGCGCTCACAGGAGGATCCCAAGGACTTGCGCTGCACGGACTACTATCTATGGACCGCCGAGGCGACCGCCGACTGCATCGCGCAATTCTGCCATGTGGTCAAGACGGCCTCCGGCAACCGTCTGGTGTGCGGTCCCTTCTACGGCTATTCGCTGGAGCTGCAGAACGACCCGCGCCTCCTGAACTCCGGCCATCTGGGCATCTGGAAGCTCCTGGACAATCCGGACGTGGATTTCCTCTGCGGTCCGGCGGATTACCGCTACCGCCACACCGGCCACGGCGGGGATTTCCCAAAAGGCACGGAGCCGAAGCTGGAGTTGCCGGAGGAGCTGTCCGACACGGTGGTGAACCCCTGGTACGTCTATCACGCAGGAACGCCGATGACGCTCGGGCCGCAGCACTCGCTGAAGCTCCACAACAAATTCTGGTTCACG
>JAFYIW010000003.1 GCA_017538465.1 Victivallales bacterium | reverse complement strand
TCCATACATGGTCGTTGATTTTTCCGGTGGCGTGGACGTGGCCCGCTACCCTGTGCGCTACAGTGCCACGCCTCCCGATGTCACCAAAGACGAGTGCCGCACTACTGAACTCTGGCTCCGACTCATCTTCCCCGGCACATTTATGATGGGCTCGCCGGAAGAGGAACTGGGACGAAGCGCTAACGAGACGCTGCACCAGGTCACGTTGACCAAGCCGTTCTACATCGGCATATTCGAGGTGACTCAGAAGCAATATCAGCTGGTGATGGGAACGAATCCGTCTTACTACAAGGGGAATACCCGTCCAGTGGAACAGGTCTCCTACAATACGCTCCGCGGCAGCGTGAATGGCGCCAGTTGGCCGGTCAGTAACCAAGTGGACGAGGACTCCTTCTTCTATGTCCTGCGCGCCAAGACCTCGCTGCTCTTCGACCTGCCGACCGAGGCGCAATGGGAGTACGCCTGCCGGGCGGGAACCACGAGTGCGTTGAACTCAGGAAAGAACCTGACGAATAGTTACCAATGCCCGAATGTGGCGCAACTTGGACGCTACTCCTACAATACCGGTGATGGGAAAGGGGGTTACTCTGAACATACAAAAGTCGGCTCCTATCTGCCGAATGCCTGGGGACTCTATGACATGCATGGCAATGTCTTCGAGTGGTGCTTGGACTGGTATGTCGGAAATCTGGGGACTTCGGCGGTGACTGATCCCAAAGGTGGCAATTCCGGCTCGGGGGGCCGCGTGAGGCGCGGCGGTTGCTTCGATAGTCGCGACTGGAGGGAAAAAAGTTACGCGCTCGCGTGCCGTTCTGCCTACCGCTACTGGCTTAGTAGTGGGGTTTACGGTGGCTACCCATCAAGTGGCTACGAGTTCATAGGCTTCCGTATAGTCTGCTTGCCCGCATTCCAGTAAAATTGAGAAACGCATTTAGCCCATAGTTGTCTAGATGCTTAAGAACCTCTAGACTTCTAGAATACCTAGTTCTTCCAAAAACTGAGAAAGATAAAGACATGAAGCACACGGCCCTACGGTTATTCGCCATTCTGCTTTGTGGGAGTTTTACTGTATTTGCCCAGTTTGCTGGACTCACGTACGCCACTGCGTCCTCGGAGGCGGTGCGTCTGGATTTGCGCGAGGGTTTCGGCGGTCGCGTGGTGCGGGGAACGGTGCCAATGTCTGTGGAGGAGGGCACGGTCACTTGCGACGGGAAGGCCGTGGGGGCCTCTTGGGACACGACGAAACTCTCCGAGGGCTGGCATACGCTCGCGTGCGCTGGCGTGAGCACCGCAGTGTGCGTGCGCAATAACGTGGGAATTGTCCTGGAGGAGGGACGGCTCACGGAAAACACCACGTGGGACGGCGATGCGGTGCATGTCGTGCGCAACGACGTCTATGTGCCCAGGGGCGTCACGCTGACGCTCTCGGCGGGCGCGGTGGTGAAGTTCGCCGAGGAGTCCCGCATCATCGTGGAGTACGGCGGAAAATTTTCCGTGCAGGGCAGCGAGGAGTCCCCGGTGCTCTTCGCGATGGCGGGGGACGACGCGGTGGGCGGGGACACCGACCTGCGCGAGGAGGAACTGGAGCCCATCTACAGCGCCAGAATCTACTGCTATGAGACGAATGGCTGGGAGGACAACGGCTGGCTGGTCTCCAGCCGCGTGGTCATCAGCGTGCTGCCGAATCTGGCGGTCAAGCCAGTGCGGGCGATGCGCCAGGGTGGTATGGTGCGTATTCCCGTGACCGTCTCCGGCACCCGCAACACCCCCTTCTGGGTCGCGTGGGAGGCGGTGGATGGCACCGCGAAATACGGCGTGGACTATGCGTCGAAGCAGGGCAAGGTCACGTGGAGTTCGACCTCGGCGGGCGTGGCATACGTGGAAGTCCCTCTGGTAACGGATGCCGTCTCCGATGGCGAAGTCTCCTTCACCATGCGGTTGGTACGCGCCTGCGGGGCGAACATCCAGACCGCCGAGGCGGTGGTCACGATTTACGACAACGCGGAGAGCGAGTTTGACGCGCTTACACATGCCACGGCAACCTCGGAGGCGGTGCGCCTGGACTTGCGCGAGGATTTCGGCGGGCGCGTGGTGCGTGGAAATGTGCCGATGTACACTGCCGACGGAACTGTCCTGCTGGACGGTGAACCGCTGGACGAGGCGTGGGACACCACCACAGTGGCGGAGGGATGGCACACGCTCGCCTGGAGTGGCGAGAGCGTTGAGGTGTGCGTGCGCAATGACGCGGGCATCGCCCTGGAGGAGGGACGGCTCGCCGAAAACACCACGTGGGACAACTCGGCGGTGCGCGTGGTGCGCAACAACGTCTATGTGCCCAATGGCGTCACCCTGACCATTACGGCGGGGACCACGGTGAAGTTTGCCGAGGACTCCCGCATCATCGTCGAGAACGGTGGAAAACTCCAGATGAACGGCTCCGAGGACGCATATGTGCAGTTCGCGATGGCGACCGACGACGGCTATGCCGGCGACACCGACATAGAAGATGCCGAGGTCATATTGCCGACAGCAGCGCGAATTTACAACTACTCCAACGGTACTGTGGCGGACAATGGCTTTGTCGCCTCGCGCGGGCTGATCATCTCCACAACTTATCCATCCGTGGCAATCCATTCGGCGGTGGCGCAGGAGGAGTCCGGCGTAGTGTGGCTCGCGCTGACGCTCTCCGGCACGCGCAAGAGTTCCTTCTATGCTGAATGGGAGGCCTTCGACGACACCGCGACCTACGGCGAGGACTACACTTTGGCCTCGGGGCGGGTCACCTGGACCTCCACCGACAATGGCACGCGATACATCCAGATCCCCTTGACGGCGGGCAATCTGTCCTCCGACGAGGAGACCTTCACGGTTCGGCTGGTCGCCTCCGGCGGGGCGAACATCTCCACCTCCAACACCGCGACCGTCACCATCAGGAAGACCGCTGAGTATGCGGTAAATGACTTGACATATTCGACTGCGCTTGCCGAAAAGGCGCGTCTGGATCTGCGCGACGGCTTTGGCGGAAGCGTCGTGCGAGGTTCGGTAGGCGTCTCGCAGGAGGAGGGCACGGTTATGCTGGATGGCGTGAAATTGGGCGAGGTCTGGGACACCACGGTGTGCGCCGACGGATGGTATAATATGGTTTGCGGAGAGAAGTCGCGCGAAGTTGTGGTTCTGAATGATGTTGCGGTCAGCCTGGAGGAAGGGCGGCTCACGGCGAACACCACTTGGGACGGGAGTGCGGTCCATCTCGTCCGCAATGATGTATATGTGCCGAATGGCGTGACGTTGACGCTGGCGGAAGGCGCCGTGGTGAAGTTCACCGAGGACACCCGCGTCATCGTCGAGAACGGCGGTAAGGTTTCCGTGCAGGGCAGTGCCGAGGCCCCTGTGCAGTTCGCACTGATCTCCGACGACTTCTTTGGCGGAGACACTGACCTGCACGATGGCGAGATGGACATGCCGAGCCGCAATCTGATCTATTGCTATAATACCAGTAACGGTTGGACGGACAACGGCTATTTCGCGTTGCGGGAGGTGGCTTTCAACACCCTGCCGACCATCGCGATCCACAACTCCCGTGCCGTGGAGCACGAGGGTTTCGTGGCAATTCCCGTGACCGTCTCCGGCACCCGCAAGGCGGCCTTCTCCGTGGACTGGAGTGCACAGGACGGCTCCGCGAAACTGGACACCGACTATGCAAGTACTTCCGGGACGCTCACTTGGACCTCCACTGACAACGGGACCAGATACATCAACATCCCGCTGGTGGAGCGCGATGGCCAGCAGGCTCTGCGGGACTTCACCGTCACCCTGGATGTCGCGTACGCCACGAACATCGGCAATGCAGTCTCCACCGTCAGCGTCTTCGACTCCGCCGCCAGCCTTCCCGCCGACGCGGTGTACGCCTGCGCCAACTACACCTTCGACGAACCGGCCGACCTCGACGAACGCACCGACCTCTTCAGCCGACTGGCACGCGAGGTCGAGACCTTGCGCTACTCCACCGAATGGATGGAGAGCGAGCATGCCACAGCAGTGCGGGTTACCTCGCAGTTGGACGAGGAGGGGCTTACCCCTCTTGACCTGTATGTCAGTGAACCAGGCGAGACCGATGGAACCGTGGACTGGAACACCTACAGCCTTGGAACCGGAAGATATCTACTTGCCCATGAGACGCTGGACGAGCGTGGTGGTCTGTTGGAACGCCTGGAGACCAACTTCTTCATCAACCGCGAGGTTATTGTCCACGAAGGGCGTTTGACTGGGGACGAGACCTGGGATGACTCGGTGGTCCATGTCGTGCGTGGAAATGTCATCGTGCCGGCTGGCGTGCAACTGATCATCAGCGACGGGGCAATCGTGAAGTTCCAAGACGGCTGCGGCATCGTGGCGAAACTGGGGTGTGTCGTGGAGTGCAAGGGCGCCACATTCACGCATATCGCGGATGACTCCGTGGGAGGAGACACTAATCTAGACGGGTTGAATTCCATTCCAAGCTATGATGCCTATACTGTTGGGGGCGAGGGCACCATCCGAATGGATACCGCATGCAAGCTGCTTTGCAAGTCCGCCACGCTGCCGTCCGGGACTTTGAATCGCGATACCCGGCTCAGTGGAAATCTGGTCTATCGAGCAACCGGCAATCTGACAATTGCTCGGGGAATCACCTTGACCATTGAACCTGGCGCAGTCTTGAAGTTCGATGAAGGACAGGGGATCACTGTCAACGGGAAACTGGAGGCTCAGGGTACCCATGCCCAGCCCATTGTCTTCACCTCCATCAAGGATGATGTCCACGGCGGCGACACCAATCAGGATGGAACCAATACATGGCCGGAGGAGGGCGACTGGGGTGGCGTCATAGTCAATGGCGGTGAGGCTGTTTTGGATAATATCATGATGGAATGGGGTGGCTATGGACAATTCACCAACCAGGGCGACGCGATGCTCGGTTGCAATTCCGGCAGTCTGACTTTGGACAACAGCCATCTGGCTCACTCGATGCTACGATTGGTGAATGCCGCAGGAACGGTCAATATCTCGAATTCGGTGCTGGAGCATGGTCGTTTCGGGATTGACGGAAGCGCAACAGTCATCAATAGCGTGTTGGCCTATTGTGGTGACTGGACGCTCTCCGGGAACGGGAGTGGCAATGTGATCAATTCCATATTCTATGAGACTGCCTCATCTTCTGGCTATTCAAGCGACTATTCCTGTTTCTATAATGCTGGCAGGCAACTGGAGGGAGTCGGAAATCTTGCGGCAGATCCGTTATTCAATGACCCAAACAGCGGCGATTTTACCTTAAAGGCGACTTCGCCATGCATTGATGCGGGCGACGGCTCAGTTGCCCCGGAACTGGACTACTGGGGTAAACCACGCATGAACTACACCAAGATCAACGACACGGGCGTTGCCGCAGAGAATGGCTGCGTGCCGGATATTGGCATCTACGAGTTCCCTGGAACGGGCGGCGGCGAGGTGCCCGATTTGCAGTTGAACTGGGTACGTGGACCAGCGATTGCCGCAAGCGGCGAGATGGTCACCTTGGCCTGGCAGATTGAGAACGCCGGACAGACCACCATCCAAGGGACTTGGCGAGACACCATCGCCGCTGTCTCGGCGGATGAGAACCTTGGCAGTCAGATAGTTGAACTGGGAATCACCAGCGGCTATGAAATGCTGACACCTGGTGAGAAGAAGACCGTCATCCGGCAATGTCGGATTCCCGCGATGATGCCTGGCAACTGGCACTTCGCGGTCACCATAAATGACAATCTGGACATCTACGAACGGAATTATCTGAACAACCGCCAGGAGAGTGAAGAGGGAATCGAAATTCAAGTCTCGGAGTGGAAGTCAGGGAAATCCTATGCCCTAGCTTCTGGCGAGGACATAGCCTTGTTGACGACCGCCCAGACCATCCTAGAACTGGTTAGCCAGCAGTCAGATGGGCTGACCTTGCGTTGCGGCGACGGGTTCCTCCCGACGGATGCGCATTTCACTTCCTGTGCTCGGACGCTGGAGGATGGGCGGAAACTCCTCGTGGTGCCGGAGATGGCCGGCGAGGGCGCGTTCCTGCGTATTGCCAATGATAGCGCCAACGGCGCAGTGTTTGGCATCTGCAAGGTGTCGATGGCCGAGGCAGTCTGCGATGTGATGCCGAAGGCTTTGCCGGCCCAGGTGATTGCCACGCTGAGTTTCATCCTATTGGACGCCTCGAAAGTCAAGCAGGTTGTTCTAAAGCAGGGTGATGTATCTATTGCCGCCACGGGCGTGTCCACCGATGACCAGGGACGCACGGTTGCGACCTTCGACTTGGCGACCGCCGAAGCCGTCAACTATGACCTGGAAGTCACTGCCGAGAACGGCATGGTCTATTCGGTGACGGATGCCGTTGTGGTAGAGGAGACCACCAAGTCCGCGCAATTGGAGACGTGGCTAGATTTGCCCCCCACCGTGCGCAAAGGCCGCCAGTACATTGGCTATGTCTGCTACAAGAATTCCGGTAATGCAGACCGTAGTGCCCCGGTCTTCCGTGTGATTGGAAAGAATGGCACTCAGGTTAAGGCCAAATTCTCGGATAAGCCGAACGATGTAATTCTGCTTTATGGCGCGGGGGCGAATCCCGTGAATGTCCTGCGTGCGGGACAAGAGGCCCGTGTGCCCTTCTATTTTTCGTCTCTAAGCGATGTTGGTGTTGACTT
>JAFYIW010000183.1 GCA_017538465.1 Victivallales bacterium | reverse complement strand
GAGAGATTGCTGAAGAGGACGAGTTTCTTGAATACGGGTAGCCGCATCAGGAGGGCGTCCCACCCGCGGCGGATGGCGCCGTCCGGCTTGCGGATTTGGACGACGAGCCAGATGATGCCGGCAACGAGAATGATGCTGACCCACCAGTAGTTGCGGATGCCGTTGGAGAGTCCCATCAGGAAATCCGTGGCCTGGGATTTGACGCCCGCGCCGGCCAGGGAGGTTGCGAATTTTGGCACGATGATTCCGAGGAGGCATCCCAACATGGCCAGCCCGGTGACGGCGATGAAGGCCGGATAGATGGAGTTGGAGATGAGGAAGCTCTTGAGTTCGGCGGCCGTGGTCATGAAATTGCGCAGCTGTCCCATGACCTGGGGGAGTGCGCCGGCCTCCTCGCCGGCCTCCACCACGCCGGCATAGACGGAAGGGAAGGTGCTGCCCTGGTCGCGGATGAGGTCCGACAGTTTTCGTCCCTCGTGCAGTCCCCGTCGCAGTTCGCCGACCATGCGGGACATGGCGGGGTTCTCATTGCCGTCTCCTAGGATGGCCAATGCCCGCTCGATGGGTATGTTCGCCTCCAGCAATGGCACCAGGCGGTCGGTGAAGTCCACAACGTCCACGCGACGGTTGCGGCCATTCGCGGCGGTGGCGGCTGCTCCTTCGCCCAGGAAGGCCAGCGGCATCAGCCCTCGCCGCTGAATGCGGCGGGTTGCGTCGGCCTGGGAATCCCCGTCAATCAGCAGTTCACTGACTTTTCCGGCGGAGTCGCTGACTTTGAATTTGAACAGAGGCATTTCGTCGATTTGGGGTTCGTGAGGAATGCGTCAGGGATGACAGTACTCGCCGACATAACGGGAGAGGGGGCCCTTTTATTATCCGCTGACAGAGAAAATATATCCCGCTTTTTGCCGTTGTACGGAGAAATTTTCAGGAATTCCCGACTAAATTAACAGACAGCACCCTCTGCAAACGAAGAATCCGCGAATTCCCCATGAGCAGATTATACCAGTTCCTTGGCTTGCTGACCTGCCTCCTGATGCTGACCGCCATCGCGCTGCGGCGGGACGGGAGGTTTTGGGGGAGGGAGATTGATGCCGACCAGCCGTCAGTCCAGGAGGCGTCCAATGAAGAGCCGGCTGAAACGGCAATGTTTCTGGCCGTGGAGGGGGAAGGCGCGGAGGTCATCAACACCACGGTTCCGGGCAGGGAGATCAATGGCTATTCCGGGCCGACGCCGTTGAAAATCTATCTGAAGGACGGGGTGGTTATCCGGATTGAGCCACTGCCGAACCAGGACACGCCGGATTTTTTCTCCGTGACTTTGGAGAAGGGCTTCCGCGAACAGTGGTATGGCAAGACGGCTCTGGAGGCGCTGGAGACCTCGGTGACGCCGGTGACCAACGCGACCTACTCCTCCACGGCCTTCATCCAGAATGTCCAGGCGGGATTGACGGCCTACCTCGCCGCGAAGGGCGGCCAGGAGGCTCCGGCGCCCGCCGTGTCCAAGCCGCCCTGGCACCCGACTCTGAAATTCTTCTGTGGGCTGCTGGTGGCTTTGGCGGCGGCGGTTCTGCCTTGCTTCCTGAAAAACAAATATTGCCGCATCGTGCAGCTGGTGCTGAATGTGGTGGTGCTTGGCTGCTGGTGCGGAGCCTTCGTGTCGCATACGCTGCTGGTGAAATACCTCGCGCAAGGCGTGCAGGATTGGAATGCGCTGCTGCCGTTGCTGCTTCTGGCAATGGCGTTCATTTACCCCCTTTTCGGTCGCAGGAGCCACTACTGCATGCAGGCGTGTCCATTTGGCTCATTGCAGGAACTGGCCGGGAAATGCTCGAGGAAAAAGCTGCGCATTTCTCCGCAGTGGCTGAAGCGGCTGGATGCCTTCCGGCAAATTCTTTGGGCAATGCTGCTGATGGCGATGTGGTGCGGCGTTGGTTTCCTCTGGATGGACAACGAGCCATTCTCCGCATTTCTTTTCCGCACGGCGCCACCGGTGGCGCTGGCGCTGGCGGCGGGATTCACGCTTCTTTCGCTCTTCGTGCCGCGGCCATACTGCCGATTTGTCTGCCCTACGGGCTCGCTGCTGAAATTCGCGGAGCAGGAGTGAACCTCGCCCGCGTGACTGGCGCCTGTCCTCCTCCAACGACGGGCCTCCACCAAAGGCAAGTTGACGACATAATTCCCTTATCATTCCACATTCCACATTCCCCGTTCCACGATGAATGTCTCAAAGCTCCTAAATTGCGTACTGGCCATGGCGCTGGTAATTGTGTGTTTCCAGTTGTCGCGTTCCCGTCAAAGGGCCACATCAGAGTCGGTGGCGCGGTCTTCGCCGGAGTCAGAAGCAACCGAAGCGAGTGCGGCGCCTATGGTGCCCGCTGTTCCGGAGACCAGGGCGACGCCGGAGCACGAAGAGTCGGCGACAGCCGTCGTTTCCGGGGAACTTCGGGAGTTTGAGGTCACGGCGGATTTCGAGGCGAATCCGTTCCGCTTCTTTCAGAACGACGGCGGGCTGATTCTGTGCGCCGGAAACCGCGAGAAGAGCAACGCGATGACCATTGGCTGGGGCGGGCTGGGAATATTGTGGGGACAACGCACGGTCACGGTATATGTGGCGGAAAAGCGCTATACAAAGCAGTTCATGGATGAGTCGAAGTACTTCACGGTGATGGCCTTCGGTCCTGACCGCCGCGATGTGCCGCATTACATGGGGCACAACAGCGGACGCGACGGCGACAAGGCCGCGGCGCTCAAGTTGCACACGCTTTACACCGAAAACGGCACGCCGTATTATGCGGAGGCGACACTGGTGCTGGAATGCGAGTTGATGTACGCAAGACCCTTCGATGCCGAAAATATGATGGAAGTGCCCCGCAGACTCTACGCGGATTTTCCGGCGGGAGTGCACACGATGTATATCGGACGCGTGGTGAAGGCCTGGAAGCGGTGATTCCGCCGCGCGCCTACTGGTACTTTTCCGGAAGGAGGCTGGTGAAGCGGGCGTGCTGCTTGGCGCGATATTCCGGAGAAAGAACGCGGCCGGTCAGGCGCAGTCGCTCCACGTCGATGATGGCGACTTCGCCGTCGTCGCAATAGAAGAAATGCTCCGGTTTGCAGTCGATATTCCAGTCGAAGCCGGCATCCTGGAGGCGCGTGAGGCATTCCCGTGCCTTCTGAATCGCATTCCGCTTCTGCTCGTCGGGGATGGCCTCGTCCGCCGCCAGGACGTCAATGGCCGTGCCGGGCACGGCGGCCTCGACCAGCACGCCCGTCGAGGGCAGGCACCAACGGCAATGCCGGGTATGCGCGATGACCTCCGGCACCCGGAACCCATGGCCGCGCACCGTCTCCATTTGTCGGTATTCCCGTTCGGTGTTGGTTTCAGGCGGACGGAAATGTATGAGGGCGCGCAGAATCGGCTGGAATTTGGTATAATAGTCCTGTTTGATGAAGATGACCCGCCCGTCGGAGAGCGTGTGTCGCCATGTCGCGCCGCGGGTGTGCCTGGAGCAGCAGTTCTGCCCCCGGTAGCCGTAGAGTCGCTCAAAGGTGTCGAGATGGTCGCGGGCGAGGATGTCCCGCCATTCGGGCTGAATGAAAAGCTGCATGAAGATGTATGGCGCTAATTGCGGAAAAAGGCCAGAATGGAGCGTCGGACGCCGACAGGATTGGCGTAGCGGCCGACCTGCGAGAGCAGTTCGCGCCACCGCGCAGCATAGCCATAGGGCGCATCGTCGGGCGGAGTGGCGGGCGGGGCCTCCTGTTCGGAGACAAGCAGTTCGGAGGTGCGCTGGACGGGCAGGTATTCCAGCCATTCGACGGGCACCTCATGGGCATGCCCGTCCCCGCCCCATACGGTCACGTGTTCGACGTGTGCGATGGTCTTGTAGCCGTATGCCGTCACCGCGAGGCTGGTGGTCCCGTCGGCGTCGGAATCCCTTCCTGCAATTCGGGTTTTGAGAATATTCCGGGTCACGCATTCCGGGTGGGTGAACTTCTTTTCCCCGCAGTAGTTGGCCAGCGCCTCAT
Organism: Victivallales bacterium; assembly: GCA_017538465.1. Lineage (GTDB taxonomy): Bacteria > Verrucomicrobiota > Lentisphaeria > Oligosphaerales > Oligosphaeraceae > RGIG1601. The sequence continues at coordinate 4,589 of JAFYIW010000183.1, read as the reverse complement.
GCTCCCAGAAGCAGGAGCGCTTGGCCAGCACGTCGCGGTAGATGTCCGCATGGGTCCGCGTTTGCTGGTAGAGGGGGATGCTGAGCAGTGGCGCCATGCTGAAATACGCGGCTTTGAAATACTCCTCGTGGTGAGACTGGAAATGCTGCCGGGCGTGTTCCAGGTCGCTGTCGTAGAACTGCTGCGGATTGGTGTCCAGGGAGAAGGTCTGGAGGTGCTGCGGGAAGACGGCGTTGATCTTGTGCTGTTTCAGGAAAGTGAAGTCATCACCATAGCCGACCTTGGTGTCCTCGAGCAGCTTGAGCATCTGGGTCTGGGCCAGCGGGGTGAACAGCAGCCGGAACTCGATTTCGTCATTGCGGTCCTCGGCATGGAAAAGCACCTCGAAATCGTGGTTGGACATCATGGTGTATTGCGACGCGTCCTCCAGATTCTCGGAGAACTTCTTGAGTTTCTTGAACTCGTGGCGTTTCTTCAACTTGGCGATGATGTCGTCGCGGCCGGCTATGCCGCTCGGCTTGCGGGTGAAGGTCAGGTTGGGCGCCGCGTCGTTGCCGTAAAGCAGACAGCAGGTCTCGGAATAGACGGGGCTGGGCTTGGTGACGGTGGCGTGCAGGCGCTCGTGGCGGGTGACCGTGGTCCAGTTCCCCTTGGAGTCCCGCACCCGCTCCGTCCAGGAGATGTCCTTGTAGCCATGGTAGGTCGTGGTCCCCCATTGCATGCTCAGGAAACGCCCGAAGACGAAGGGGTTTCCGTTGATGACGCCGCTTTGGGTGCCGAGGACGGACTTGTCTTCGTTGAAGGAGTCGTCCCATCCGAAGCTCTCGTGCAGTTCGGCGAGGCGTCCCTCGGTGAAATAGGGGTCGAACTCCAGGCGGGGGACGGTGCGCTGGATGAGCTTTGGCGCGATGTCCCAGTCATAGAGCGCATTGAGTGGCGCCATCTGGTCCCAGGCCTCCTGCTGGAGGGCGGATATTCTCTCCTCCAGGTGGGAGATCTGGTCGCGGAATTGCCGCAGATTGCGCAGGACCACGCGTTTGAAGAAGAGAAAGCCCAGCGTGTCGAAGAGCGCTCCGCCGGCGCAGAACATATACCAGTACTTCTGGATCGGCTCGATGCACTTTTGCCAGAAATCCGTCGAGAAGAAGTCCTTTGGAATGAAGGGCCAGATGATGGCGACGAACCCAGCCAGCATCAGGATCCAGGTCAGGCATCCCAAAAGCCGCCAGCCCGTGCGCCGTGAACAGGTCTTGTCCAGGTCCGCCCGGGCGTTGCGCAGATTTTTGTTGGTTTCGGCGTTTGCCGCCGCGTCTATGCCGGAGGCGCGCACCAGCCGCTCGAACTCCTCGGAGGTGTTCTGGGCGAACTTCTCCCGGAATTCGCTCTGGTAGCGCTCCAGTGGTTCGTAAACGTCATGGATCATGGCGGCGGGGGGGACACGCAGATGCGGTCCACGTGGCGGCGTTCTAGAACTGGCTTACTTGCTTAGAAGAAGACCCCGCGCGCCTGCGCTTTCATCTCCGCGGAGGCGGTGAAGGGGATGCGGGTGGTGTATCCGCTGTTGGCGGCGACGATCTTGCGTGCCGGCAGTTCGTAGATGCAGCTGTTCCATTGCATCACCGTGTCGTTGTAGAGGCCGCGGGCGGCGGTGATTTCCTTTTGGAGATAGCTGTTCTGCTGCATGGCGTCCGCGATGGCGGCATGGGCCTTGAGTTCGGGATAGGCCTCGACCTGCGGGAAGAGCCGCGCGAAGCCGCCGTTGAGCTGCTCGGCGATCTGGTTGCGGTTGGTCTCGGAGATGTTCACGCCGCCGCGGAAGGCTGCCACGGTCTTCATCACATCCTTGTCCAAGTCCACCGCCTTGTTGACTAGCGCGGCGACATTCTGGAGGATGACCACACGCTGTTCGAGATAGTTGTCGATCTGCGAGGCCTCGGCCTGGAGTTTCTGCTGGAGCTGCAGGAAGTAGTTGCGCGCGCTCATCCGCATGAACCAGAGGATGAGTCCGGGAAGGATGAGGAGCCACGGGAGGTAAACGCACATGAACACCTCGGAGCTAGTCGTCTTCACGGGAAGTTGCTTTTCGATGACATTCACGTCGCGTCCGGCGGGATTCACATTCGCATTGAGTTCGTCAAGTTCGTTGGCCATGGTGCTTTCCTCGAAATGTATGGAACCAGTTGCAATCGGATGAAGAGAACGGTCGGGGCTTTCGGACCCGCATTTGAAGGAACTCGTTTCTTTGCATAATCTATCACGTGAATTGCATTATGTACGCATGCACGAAAGAATCATTTGCGCACTCTGCCGCCGTTTGAGGAAGGCTGCGCGTTCTCGCCCATCGGGAAACCGGTCGAGCGGCGCCTCGCGTTTCCATGAGAGAACCGGCAGTCTGTGAAACTGGGAAACCGAAAAAGTCTCTCTTGATTTTAGTGATTTCCAATTGCAGCAGGGCGCCAGTGGAGTCAGCTCGAGATGGATTTTTCGATGCGCTTCAGGAATTCCCGGATTGTGTCTTGGATGGTCTGCTCGATGGCGTCCAGGAAAGCATCGCCCAAATCCGGAAAGTCTGGCTGGCAGAGCTGGTAGGTCTGTCCGACCCGCTCCATGCATTGGTTGGCGGCCAGGGAGATTCGCCGGGAGGCGCCGCGCATGAATGGCTCCTGCGTGACGATGGTGCGCAGTTGCTCGTCATAGCCGCCATCCAGGAATTTCCCGATGCGGGCCGTATGGCGCGGGTGGCAGGAGGTGGTGACGCCGGCCTCCCACTTGCGGATGGTGGACCAGTGGATTTTCAGAAAGCTTCCCAGCTGCTGCAGCGAGAAGCCGTAGGATATGCGCTTTTCATGAAGTTTCTGGCGAGTCTCGTCATCAAATGTGCCGTTGAATGGCTGTTCGTGGGCCGGGAATGTCTTTTCGTTGGTGCTCATGGGTGGAAAGGATGGATGAGCCAGGAACTCTGGCGAAAACGCTTCCCCTCGGATTGGTGATGAAGGGAATGTATTTCGCCACCATGCCATTGCAAGCCGCTTCTCTGAAAGTCTTTGCTTTTCCAGAATAATCTCATGCCGCGAAGTCGCCAACGAATCGCAGTGCCAGTCATGGGCAGGAAGGTTTTTCTGCGCTAAAGTACAAAACAGGCACTTTTCACCGCCGCATGCCTTGTCATGCGCCTGTCATCAAACCATTCAGGAGAATTGCCATGATCGTGAATCTGCCCCCATTGGGCTGGAACAGCTGGAACACCTTCGGCGAGGACATCAACGATGAACTGATCCGCCAGAGCGCGGACCAGATGGTCGCGTTAGGTTTGAAGGACGCCGGCTACGAGTACATCGTCATCGACGACTGCTGGTCGGAACGCCAGCGCGATCCCGATACTGGGCGGATCGTGCCGGACCACGTGAAGTTCCCGAACGGGATGAAGGCGGTGGCGGACTACGTCCACTCCAAAGGGCTGAAGTTCGGGATGTACTCCTGCGCCGGCGTGCGCACCTGCGCCGACTACCCCGGCTCCTTCGACAATGAGTTCCTGGATGCCAAGACCTTCGCGGAATGGGGCGTGGACTACCTCAAATACGACTACTGCAACTTCCCTAAGTCCGCGAATGGCCCCACCGCCTACCGCCGCATGGGCAATGCTCTGCGCGCCTGCGGGCGGGACATTGTCTATTCGCTGTGCAACTGGGGGTCCGACGACGTGTGGAGCTGGGTGCGCTCGTGCGGCGGGCATCTCTATCGTTCCACCGGGGACATCCACGACACCAACGCATCCTTCGCGTCCATTGCCAAAAGCCAGCTCCAGAAGTTCTGCTACTCCGGGAACAACTGCTTCAATGACATGGATATGCTGACGGTCGGCATGTTCGGCAAGGGCAATGTCGCCCGCACCGATGGCGCCTGCACGATGGAGACCTACAAGACCCAGTTCGCCCTGTGGTGTCTGATGGGCAGCCCGCTGATGCTCGGCAGTGACCTTCGCAAGATGACGCCCGAAATCCTTGAGCTGGTCACCAACAAGGAACTGCTGGCCTTCAACCAGGATCCCGAGGCACGCCCCGCCTTCGTCGCCAACCAGTGGCTCCATGGCAACAGCCAGCTTCCCGACCACGTGGTGCTGGCGAAGCTCCTCGCCGACGGCGACCTGGCCCTCGGCTTCTTCAACCTCTCCGACCGTCCCGGACAGTTCTTCCTGCAGTTCGACGACCTCGGCTTCCCCGCCTCCACTGGATTCGGCCTGCGACTCACGGATGTCTTCACCGGAAAGGAGTTCGGGCTCTTCAGCGAGCAGATGAAGATGGTCGGCGAGCCGTTCCACTGCGCGGTCTATCGAGCCCACCCCGAACCCTGCAAGGCCCGCATCGCCGGACTGGGATATAACTTCGGCTGAGGCCAGGTTTCCCGAATGGCCCGGCACTTAAAAGTCCGGGTCATTCGGATTTTTTAATTGCTTTGTTCCCCGAGAGGGCACCTAACGGCAGAGTTTTCGTTTTGACTTTACCTCAAGGGTTATCGCGCCCTTTTCGGGCGCAGGATTCTGGTGGTGCCTGCCCCCGCCGGCTGCGTGCCTTTCAGGCACTTGCAGGCGG
>JAFYIW010000182.1 GCA_017538465.1 Victivallales bacterium | reverse complement strand
ACTGGACTTGCCCGGACTGTGGCGTCTCCAAAGCCGACTTTGAGCCGATGAACTAAATCCTTCCGGAATCCCCGGAATCCCCGGCTGATCCGGGTTGCCCCTCACCTCTCGACTTCGAAAGATGCGACGCCCCATCGGATGGATTGACAAGACCTGGCCGGGCGGCAAACGCTCGGTGCGGGTCGAATTCTTCGCGGACCAAATCCGCTGGCGTTTCCGCACGCCGGCGGATGATGGCTGGCGCAGTGGCGAACCCACGGCGGACAACTGGGCAGAGCTGGAGGAAAAAATCCGCGAACTCATCCAGCGCGGGCACCTCTTCCAGAAGGAACTTGCCCTCGTCCAACGCCTGGCCTCCGTCACTCGCCCACCCGACAAGTAGTCCCACGACTCCCACGGAGGGCCTCTCCGCAGAAACGCGGTTAGCCCTGTGCCCCCGATTCCCGCCTTGCTTGCGGGCGATGTCCCTGCCTTGTCCTGTCTCCCCCTGTTTTAGCCAATGTCCCGCCCGTACGCGGGAGAGCAAAATGCCGCGATAATCTCCATGGAATTCTATGTCACCGCCGCTCCTGGCACGGAACGCGTCCTAGTGGACGAATTGCGCGACCTGGGCTTCCGCTCCGCCCGACTGAACTCCGGCGGAATTCCCTTCCTGGGCGAACTGGAGGACGCCTGGCGGGCATGCCTCCATACCCGCATCGGCCAGCGGGTGATGCTCATGCTGGGGCGTTTCCCCGCCGAGGACCTGGAACAGCTCTATGCGCGGGCCCGTACTCTCCCTTGGGAACTTTATCTCACACCCGAACAGACGCTCTCCTGCGCGGCATACGCCCACGAATCCACTGGCCAAAATCCTGACTTCGTGGCGCTGCGCCTGAAGGACGCCATCGTGGACCAGCAGCGCGACCGTTTCAACGGCGCCCGCAGCGGCGTCTCCCGCGAAGACCCTGATGTGCGCGCCTTCGTCTATTGGGGACGCGGCAAGGCAACGGTCTATCTTGACCTCTCGGGCGAACCACTTTTCAAGCGAGGCTACCGTGTGGCGGGCGGCGAGGCCCCCATCAAGGAGACGCTGGCGTCAGCCATCCTCCGCCTCGCCGACTGGGACGGGAAGGCGCCGTTGCTTGACCCGATGTGCGGTTCCGGAACCCTTCTGGTCGAAGGCGCCCTCTGGGCCGCCAATATCGCGCCAGGCATCTTCCGCCAGCGCTTTGGCTTTGAGCGCTGGGCGAACTTCGACTCCGAAGGCGTGGCGACGATGCGACGTCTGCGCGGCGAGGCCCGCCGCAACGCCACGGGGCAACTCCCGAAAATCACCGGATATGACTTGGACGAGTCGGTGTTGTCCCTGGCCGCCGCCAATGCCAAAAACGCAGGCCTGGCCAACAAGCTCGCCTTCCGCGCCATGGCGTTGCGGGAACAGCGCAACGACGGCGTGCGGCGGCTGGTGGTGACCAATCCACCATACGGCGTGCGGCTGGATGCCGCCAACCAATTGTATCAGGAGCTCGGTTCTGCGGTGATGCGGATGCACAACTGCCGCGTCGCCATCCTCGCCGGCACCCCAAAATGCTTAAGTAATATCCATGTGCCGCCAGTGGCCAGATTCCCCCTTAAGAATGGCGCCATCGACTGCCAGCTGACCATCTATGAAATCCCATAGCGATGCCCGAGGCTGATTCCTCAACTGTCGTCCTCTCCGCCAGCGGACTGCACGTGACCATCGGCGCACGTGTGCTCATTGACGGACAGGATCTGCTTCTGCGCAATGGCGAACACGTCGGGCTGATTGGCCGCAATGGCGCCGGAAAGTCCACGCTTCTGCGAATTCTGTCCGGACAGGAGCATTTTTACTCCGGTGAAATCGTGATTCGCAGAGAATTCCGATGCAAATATCTGTCGCAGTCCATCGAACTGGACGGCCAGGCGACCATCCGGGAGAACATCCTCGATGGCGCACGTGAGACGCTGGAGCTCATTCGCCAATACGAGAGTCTTCCCCACGATGTCCGCGCCCACGTCACTGATGAGCTGGAACGCGCCATCGCCAGCCGCGACGGATGGACGCTGGAGACGCGCCTTCCGGAACTTTGCACCGCGCTGGACATCCCGCCGCAGGACCGCCTGGCCGGCAGTCTCTCCGGCGGCGAAAAACGCCGCGTCGCCCTCGCCAAGACACTCATCGACCAGCCGGAATTGCTTCTGCTGGACGAGCCGACCAACCATCTCGACACCCAGACGATCGAATGGCTGGAGGACTACCTCGCCAAATCCTCTGCCACTTTCCTCTTCGTGACCCACGACCGCTATTTTCTGGATCGCGTCTGCACGCGCATCCTTGAACTCCAGTCCGCGAAACTCTACAGTTATCCGGGAAACTACACGGAATACCTGCGTCAGCGCACCGTACGGGACGAGGTCGCCGCACTGCAGGAAAACCGCCGACTCGCCTTCATCCGCCGCGAGCTGGACTGGATTCGACGTGGTCCCAAGGCCCGCGGCACCAAGTCCTGGAGCCGCATCCAGCGCTTCAATGATGCCGTGAACGCCGCCCCGCCACCCGTGGAACGCAGTGTGGAGCTGCTACTCCCGCCTCCTGCCCGCTTCGGAGACATCATCGCCCGCCTCACCGATGTGTCCCTTTCCCGCGGTGGCCACCAGCTCTTCTCCGGGCTGAACCTCGATTTCTCCGCCGGAATGCGTCTCGGCATTCTGGGCCGCAATGGCCTTGGCAAGACCAGTCTGCTGAAATTGCTCCTAGGCGAACTCTCCCCCGACTCCGGCGAGGTCCGCATCGGAGAACGCACCGAGATGAACTACATCGATCAGCACCGCGTCAGCCTGGACGACTCCCGAACCGTGGTCGAGGAAATCGGCGAGGGAAATGATTATGTGATGTTCGGCAACCGCCGAATCGCCGTCTGGACCTACCTTCAGCGCTTCCTCTTCCAGGACGAGGAGATCACCACCCAGGTCGGACAGCTCTCCGGTGGCGAACGAAACCGCCTCCTCCTGGCCAAGATCCTCAAGAACGGAGGGAATT
>JAFYIW010000181.1 GCA_017538465.1 Victivallales bacterium | reverse complement strand
TGGCAGGATATCATAATACATTCAAAGATAATGTTTATTGGTGTTTCAAATATGTCATAAATAATGAAAAACAATCCCCAATCCACAAGAATAAAACACAGGTCCTGTTGCAGTTGCATTGGGATGGAGCCTGGATTCCCGCGCACACATAACGAGAATGATATCTTTTTCTTCTGTTTACCCTGAAAAAACACAAGAATGCAGTCTCATTTGAGTGATTTCATCGTTATGTGTTGCAAAGGAATACATAACGATGAAATCGCAGAAAACGAATGATAGTTTTAGTGTTTTGAGGTCAGAATGAATGACAACAACAAGTTTCTCGTTATGCGTTTATGGGAATCCAGGATGGAGGCTGTGAATTGAAACCGAAGTGAAACGTCTAGACATGATGCAGTTCCATATACGCCATCTGCGAGTTTTCCTGCCAATTCTGTTCACGGTTTTCGCGTTGCGGATTGCCGCTGCCCAGCCTTTGTCCGTGTCGCCCGCTTCCTTTGACCTTGGGCGGTTTCCCGCCTGGAAAGCCCAGACAAAGACTTTCACCGTCCGGAATACTGGAGAGTCCGCAGTGAATCTGCTTCGCGTGCGTTCGTCGTGCAGCTGCCTGGTCGCAGACTTCCAGCCGTGCACATTGGAGGCGGGCGAGGAGACCACGCTGACGGTGACCATCCCCGCCAACGCTGTCTCCGGCGACTTCTCCAAGACCGTCTTCCTGGAGACGGACGCGCCTGGAGAGGAGTTTTTGAAGCTGACCGTCTCAGGTACGGCCATTCCGGCAGTGGAGGTCCGTCCAAAGCGGGAGGTCTATCTCGGACGCCTTGAGGCGGGCAAAGAGCGAGTCTGCGTCTTCCGTCTCGCCCCGGCCAGCCCCGAAATGTCCCTCCGGCTGCTGCCCGCCGATGCGCCGGACTGCGCAAGCCAGTCGGAACTCGTGCAGGAAGACGACGGAACCTGGCGCCTGGAACTCCATGTCCAGCCCGACGCCTCGCGCCGCTTCGCCCTCGTCCAGCGTCAAATCGCCATCGACTGGCAGGAGGAAGCGCTCCCGCCATTGGAGATCAAAGTCCGTTTCACCGTGGCGGAAGGCAAAGGACAGTAGCCCTGTTCTACTGCGGTTTTCGCGAAAGTTCGCGAGTTCGTCTTCCAGGCGGCTGAGAGTGAGAGTATAGAGTGGCAGTTTTAGCCATAGACGGTATATTTAGCGATACAAGATACGCTCTGGCGATTCGTTGGAAATACGAGAATACTAGGGAGAGAAAATGACTCGGCGATGGATTCTTTTCTTGTTTGTTGCGGTTTCGGCAGTTACTTTCGGGGCGCTGAAGGTGGAGGTCAAGCGCATTCCGGCGGGACGCACGAATCTGGTGGTGCATTGTCCGCTGACGGCGGAGCAGGCGGCGTTGGCGCGGGGCAAGGCGCTGGTGGCGGCGTCCGGCGAGGCAGTGCCGTATGCGATTGCGGATGAGGACGGCTCTGCGGTGCTGAGCATCCTGCTGCCGGGCGTCACGAAGGAGGGCGACGCGCAGGTGCTGGTCTTCCAGGAGGGAGTGCCGCCGGAGGTTGTCTCCGACCTGAACGTGCAGGGGGAGGGCGACAATTGGTCCGTCCGCAACCAATATTATTCCCTGAAACACAAGAAGTGGCTGCCGCAGGAGATTACCTTTGCGAGGTCGGGGAACACGGTGTCGTCGTTGGGCTGGCTGGACCGTCTTTTTTGCCGTGAGCAGGGCGGGCAGTTCCGCCTCAACCAAAGTGGCCAGGCACGGCTGGTGGCCAGCAATCCGCTGCGGGCGGTGGTGGAGGTCACGGATGGGTTCAACCTGAACGGCAAGCCCGCGCCGGGGAATCCCCGCGCGACCTATCGGTTCATCTACACCGCCTTCTCGCCGGTGGTCGAGGTGCAGTGTTCCGTGGCGCAGGAAGGCGATGTGCTCTGGCCGGAACTCGATGCGTGTCAGCTCTTCACCCCAAGTCTCATCTTTAATCGCTGGGTCGGCTGGAATCGTCCAGGCGAGCTGGTTCGGCGTCAGCTGTGGGCGGACCGGATGGAGGGCGAGGCGCAGATGCGCTTTTCCGCGGATGGCTGGGTGGTGATGGAGAATGACCAGGACGCAGTGGGGGTCGCCGGTCCGGCGGTCGCCCATGACGCGCAGAGCAACTACGTCTATTATATCCGGGCGTTGGAGGCGACGAAATTGGAGAAGAAGTCCGTCAGCGGCGTCTCGCGGGTGTATCTGGGGCCGTCGGCCATGGATCCCGCGTGGTATGCGTCGTGCCTGGCGCGTACGCTGCAGCCCATCGTCCAGGTCTATGAGTCGGATGTCGTGGCGGGGGTGTCCGCAGAGGCGTCTGGCGTGCAGGAGCTGGATTTTGGCGAACTGGTGCTCTCCCTAATGGATGTGGCGCACGGCTATGCGGTGGCGGGCATCCGCGCGAAGGCGGGCGGACCGCAGTTCTGCGCTGCGACGAATCCCCGTCCGCTCTGGCGGCTGGAGTTCCGGCGGGGTTTCGATGCGACGGAAGGTGTCCAGGTCAGCGCACTGGATGTGACGATGGAGAACACCTCGCTGGAACGCGAGGGCGACACCGTGACGCTGCGCTGGAAGGAGGTGCCGGTGGACGAGACGGGCACCGCCGAGGTCACCGTCCGTGCGAAAGTCACGGGCACGCGCATCGACTGGACGATGGAGGTCGAGAACCACAGCACCGCCAGCGGCCTGTGGGAGAGCGAGTTCCCGATTCTAAGCGAGGTCTTTCCGGCGGGGCGGGGCGACTTGCTGGCACCCTCGGTGAACCTGGGCGGCGTGCTTCGCCGCAACAACGCCCGCAGTTATTTTCTGTCGCCGTATCCTGGCTCGGGCTGTCCGGTGCAGTTGCTGGCATTCCTGTGTGACGGTTACGGACTCTACTTCGCGGCGCACGATGGCGAGGCCTGGGTCAAGCGGCCTTGTGTCACTGCCGAGCAGGACGCCTTTTTCAAACTTCCGGCCGAGAACTGCGGAGTACCTGGAGCGGGGCAGACCGCGGCGTTCTCCTATGCCACCGAGGTCTTCCAGGGCG
>JAFYIW010000180.1 GCA_017538465.1 Victivallales bacterium | reverse complement strand
TGGTCGCCAATCTGTGCCACCGTTCCACCGAACCCAACCTCGGCTTGGGCATCAATGCGGAATACTCGACGCTGAAGTGCTATATGGCGGACACCGGACTGCTCATCAGCCAGGCCTTCGGAGGCACTCCCGGACAGACCGCAGAAATCCACCGTCGGCTGCTCTTCAACGCCTTGGAGGTCAACCAGGGGATGCTCGTGGAGAACATCGTCGCGCAGATGCTGGCCGCCGCCGGACACGAGCTGTTCTTCTTCTCCGCCGGCCAGGGAAATACTCAGGAGCGGATGGAAATTGATTTTCTGATTCCCACCCCGGACATTTCCCGACGACACAACATTTCACCCATCGAAGTCAAGTCCTCCAGATACTACACGCACACGTCATTGGACAAATTCCAGGCCAAATACCACGACTTTCTCGGACAGCCATACCTCATCCACTCCAAGGACCTGCGTTTCACGGACGGCATCCTTTACCTCCCCATCTACATGACACCATGCCTGTGATGCCCACACATCGGGACAACGCACGCTTCTCGCCACCACCATGGACAACCACTTCACCGACTTCTTCCCCTTCGGGACCCAATACCACCGCGCGCCCACGCCGCTGGAAAGCGAATGGGACGGCGACCTCGCCGAAATCGCCGCGAAAGGCTACACGCACGTGCAGTTCCGTCCGCAGTGGCGCTGCCACGAGCGCATCCGCGGTCAGTACGACTTCTCGGAACTGGACCGGCTCTTCGCGGTTGCGCAGAAGCACAGTCTGCGGGTGATTGTGAAGCCGCAGCTGGAGACGGCGCCGGACTGGGTCTTCACCGAACTGGGCGGCTCGCGCGTGGGCTTCGGTGGTCAGCCGCTCCCGCCCATCGCGCACGCGGCCTTCTACGTCGGCGGATGGTGGCCGTGCTTTGACAACCCCGCGGTCGCCGAGGCGGCGGGAAAGTTCACGGAGGCGCTGGCGGCGCACGTGAAGGACGAGCCGAACCTGTGGTTCTTCAACGCCTGGAACGAGCCGCGGAGCCGTCCGATGGGGCAATGCCAGTGCGAACACTCCATCCAGAGCTACCGCGACTACCTGAAGCGGCGCTTCGGCACCATCGAGGCCCTCAACGCGGCCTTCGGCAAGGCGTGGACCAGCTTCGAGACCGTCTTCCCGCCGCAGTCGCACTCCGACTACGCAGAGCTGTACCTCTGGCGGCAGTGGGCGGGCGAGGCGGTGGCCGGCCAGGTGGGCGTCTCGGCGGAGGGCATCCGCCGGGGAGCACCGGGTCGTCAGGTGATGTGCCATGTGGGCTTCACGAGCATCACGCAGGACCCCGCCTGCGACACCAGCAACGACCTCCTCAACGCGAAGCAGGTGGACTTCTATGGCTGCTCGCTGGGCATCGAGCTCCTGCCCAGAAACCGCATGGAAAAGTTGGAGACGCCCGTAATCGGGGCCTGGATGCGCCGCGTGGACCCCAATTTCTGGTGCCAGGAGTTCTATACCAACTACGCCCAATGGTGGCAGGAGGCCGACCCCGCCTTCATCGAGCAGGCTCTCTGGATGATTCTCGCCAGTGGCGCAAACGGCCTGACCTTCTGGCAGTGGCGCTCCGAACGCTTCGGCGAAGAGACCAACGGCTGGGGAATGCGCGAAATGGACGGCTCGCCCACCCCGCGCTCCGAACGCTGCGACCACGTCGCCGCCGAAATGCGCAAGTGGGGCGCCGAATTCGCCAAGACCGCGGTTCCCAAAAGCGATACGGCGATTCTCTTCGACCTCCAGAACGACCTCTTGATGCGCATCGAGGCGATGGAGGGTCCCCTCAACGGTATCGCCAACATCCAGTCCAACACGACCTACTCCTACAAGCGTGGCATCCGAGGGGCATTCTACAACCTTCTAACCACCGGCCATGCGCCGGATTTCGTCACGCCAGAGGATAATTATAATAACTATAACTTATTAATAATTAATTGTTTAGAGCAAATATCTGAAGACGTTGCGAGAAACCTGGAAGAATTCGTCAAGAATGGCGGGGTTCTGCTGGTGGAGTATTCCTTCGCGTGTCGGGACGAACGCACGTGGGCGACACTCCAGCGCCCCTCGCGGGGCCTCGACCGCCTCATCGGATGCCGCGAAACCCACCGTCTCGCTCTCAATGACGGCGAGACGAGGACGCTGCGCTACGCCGACGGCGCCACGGACACGGCGGCCTTCTGCCAAGTACGCCTGGAGCCCACCACGGGCGTCGCAATCGCCGCCTGGGAGGACGGCTCGGTCGCCGCCGTGGTGAACGCCTTTGGCAAAGGCAGGGTCTTCACCTGCGGCGGGAATCTCTCCATCGCGGTGCGGGACACCCTGGTCGCCAATCGCGAACCCGCGCTTCCGCACCTCTATGCGCTGGCGCTGGAAGCCGCCGGACTCTCCGCCGAGACCACGCCAATCTGGACGCTGGAGCGAACTTCGCAGGAGAACGTCTTCCGCTTCCTCTTCAATCCTACCGAAAAACCGCAGACTGCCGAAATCCCGGCAGGCTTCCAATTGCGCTACGCCAGCACCGAGGCGAAGGTCGAGGGGAATCGAATTATCCTTGCCCCGAATGGCACTGCCGCGCTCTGCAGGCACGTCTGAGGTCCTGGAGGCCTGTGTGACTGAAGCCTGAGGTCCTGGAGGCCTGAAGTCCTAAATTACAGCAATGCCTTGACGACGGGGCAGATGGCGTGGGCCAGACGATAGAAGCCCAGGTCGTTGAGGTGGCAGCCGTCCACATAGCCTTCCCAGAAATCCTCTCCGCAGCCGTCGTGGAGGGCGTCGAAGAAGAAGATGCGGGGATCGCCTTCGGCGCGGCGCTTCCGGCAAGTCTCCTCCATGTAGTTGCCCTTCTCGTCATGGGTTCTGTCCGGGGCGATTTCCAGTGCACCGCGGCCAGGCGTGGGAGACACCAGCAAAATCGGGACGGTCGGGTGCTTCCCGCGCAGCGTGTCCAGGAAGGTCGGCAGGGTCGCCTGGAGTTCCGCGACTCCGACATTCCACGTATAGTCAAGAATATAGAGAGCGGGATTGGGAATGTCGGCCAGCATCACGGCAATTTCCGGCTCGCCCTTGCCGCTGCCGGAATAGCCCTGGTTCACGACCTCGCGGTTGAGCAGCCGCGAAAGGATATTGCTGGCGGCGAGGCCGGGACGCGTCACGCAGCCGCCCTGGGTGATGGAGGTGCCGTACCAGACCACCGGTTCCGGAGCGTCGAAGGGCGTGGGCGGCTCCATGTGCGCCGTTTCTTCCAGGCCGATGAAGAGCTTGCTGAGACCAGAGTAGGTCGGCAGATGGATGATGACATCGCGCATCTCACGGCGAATTCCGCCGGCGATTTCCGTGGTGAAAGCCGCCTGCGTGGGATCGCGTCGCGTCGCACCCAGGCCGACCCATTGGTTGCCATCCTTTAAATAAATGTCCAGTCCCATGCTGCCGGTGGGGGCAAAATGGTCAAACTGGAACACGTCGAACTCCTCCACGTCCACCGCGAAGCGCGCGCTGTCGGTGCGGAAGCGGACCTGTCCGCCTGCGGTGTGGCCTGCGAGGGAGTATGCACCGCAATTCTTGGCGGGAACCATGGCCTTCACGCCATCGGGGAACTGCGTGACCTGTGCGGGACGCTTCAGCGGGAGGCGGTTGTAGGCGTGGTCCTGGTCAAACCACGGGAAGCCGAAGAGCCGCATCGGGGCTTCATAGGGAAGATGCCACGCCAGCCCGTCGCGGTTGCCGGGCACGGTCGCCATGCGGGGGTCGATGGAGCGGATGTCCTGGTAGAAGTCGGCCATGGGGAATATCTCCAAAATGATTTGAGCAAGCTGAAGAATGTCGGTAAACTGGCCAGCAGGCGAGGGCGTTTCCCCTAAAAATGGAATGCTGGCCGAGGAACTCGCATAATGTAACTCCCCGACTCCGTTCTTCTATCCCTGTCGCTGGAATGAAGCGGGGCTTTTGCCAAGGCCGCCCGCCTGTGTTATATTAAACTTGTCAAGTTCCCTGGGTATCCACAGTTAAATCAGGGATTCATATCCTCAAATCCACACACGATGAAATCGCTTCTGCTCTCCTTCATGGCTTTTCTGCTGCTGGGCTGCCTGGGCTGCGCAACGCCCCGCCGTTTCGACGCCAGCGACGTCACCTCCATCTCCCTCCACGTTGACGAAACTTTCACCATCGACATCCGAGGCAACAGGACCACGGGGTTCATCTGGCGTCAAGTCCCCAACGACGACTCGCAGGCGCTGCTGGAGTTGGTCGGGGAGTCCTACGAAACCGTGAAATCCAAGCGGAATCTCTGCGGGGCCCCTGGCACCTTCCACTTCCAATACCGTGCCAAGACACAGGGGAAATGCCTGCTGCAGTTTGAAAACATACGTCCGTGGGAGAAGGGTGCTTCCCCGTCGGGCACGAGGGCGATCTCCGTCGTCGTCGAATAGCCCTGAACCAGTTTCACTTTAACCTATTTCCTGCAATCGCCAGCCGCTGGAGCGGGCTGTACTCCAAGTCAAAATTTTGGGGCAAGACCCCTTGGAAGGCCTTGCCCCGACATTTTAAGCTTGAAGCTGCTATCGTCTAACGATTAATACACGCCCTGGTCGAGCATGGAGTTGGCAATCTTGAGGAAGCTGGCGATATTGGCGCCAGCCACATAGTTGCCAGCCACACCGTATTCCTTGGCGGTCTCGTAGCAGTTCTTGTGGATGTTAATCATGATGTTGTGGAGCTTTTCGTCCACCTCGGCCGCCGTCCAGGCGAGGCGTTCGGAGTTCTGGGACATCTCGAGTCCGCTGGTGGCCACGCCGCCGGCGTTGGAGGCCTTGCCAGGAGAGTAGAGGAGGCCATTGCCCTGGAAGACTTGGATGGCGCCTGGGGTGGAAGGCATGTTCGCGCCTTCGCAGACCATTTTGCAGCCGTTGGCGACGAGCGTCTTGGCGTCGTCCTCGGAGATTTCATTCTGGGTGGCGGAGGGGTAGGCGCAGTCGCACTTCACGCTCCAGGGACGGGCGTTCTCGAAATACTGTGCGCCCTTGAACTGTGCGGCGTATTCCTTGATGCGGCCACGCTTGACATTCTTGAGCTCCTTGACCCACTCCAGCTTCTCCTGGGTGATGCCGTCGGCGTCGTAGATGGTGCCGTTGGAGTCGGACATGGTGACGGGCTTGGCGCCCAGCTGAATGAGCTTCTGGACGGTGAACTGCGCCACGTTGCCGGAGCCGGAGACCGCGCAGACCTTGCCTTCCAAAGCCTCGCCGCGGGTCTTGAGCATCTCTTCCGAGAAATAGACCGAGCCGTAGCCAGTGGCCTCGGGGCGAATCAGCGAGCCGCCCCAGTTCAGCCCTTTGCCAGTCAGCACGCCGGTGAAGGAGTTGGTGATGCGCTTGTACTGTCCGAAGAGGTAGCCGATTTCACGGCCGCCAACGCCGATGTCGCCTGCGGGCACGTCGGTGTCAGGTCCGATGTGGCGGAAGAGCTCGGTCATGAAGGCCTGGCAGAAGCGCATGACCTCTCGGTCGGACTTGCCTTTCGGGTCGAAGTCGGAGCCGCCTTTGCCGCCGCCCATCGGCA
Organism: Victivallales bacterium; assembly: GCA_017538465.1. Classification (GTDB taxonomy): domain Bacteria; phylum Verrucomicrobiota; class Lentisphaeria; order Oligosphaerales; family Oligosphaeraceae; genus RGIG1601. The sequence continues at coordinate 6,679 of JAFYIW010000180.1, read as the reverse complement.
GAGTGGTCAGGGCGTTCTTGAAGATCTGCTCGAAGCCCAGGAACTTCAGGATGGAGGCGTTCACGCTGGGATGGAAACGCAGACCGCCCTTGTAGGGGCCGATCGCGCTGTTGAACTCGAAACGGAAGCCACGGTTGATCTGAATCTTGCCGTTGTCGTCTTCCCAGGCGACGCGGAAGGCAATCTGGCGCTCTGGCTCGACCAGGCGCTCCAGGATGCTGTTCGCCTCAAATTTCGGATTGCGGTCCAGCGCGGGAGCCAAAGTGGCGAGAACCTCGTCAACGGCCTGGAGGAACTCCGGCTGATTTGCGTTGCGGGCCTCGACCTGGGCCATGATCTTTGCAATGTAGTCTTTGCCTGAAGACATGATGATTTTCCTATGCTTGGGTATGTGAGGTTATTATGTTTTTTTGCGATGAGAAAAACTATCACATATAGCATAAAAAATGCCAAGGCGTATAAAGAGGGGCTTGACGAGGTATTTTTGTACAAAATTGTACATTTCGGCAGTTTTTCAATGACAATTTTGTAATAAAATTGCTATGTCCCCAATATCAAAAACGGCAATACGAATTTTACTCCGCGAGTTTCTCGCGGAGGATACGGTTCTGGCGGGTAGCCGGGTGGTCGGGATTCGGCGAGAGATATTTTGCCTCCATTTCGAGATAGTGAAGCGCGGCGGCTTTGTCGCGCCGGTTGGCGGCCAGCGCGGCGAGGTCTCGGTAGAGGAACTCTGCGGCGTAGTGCATGGAGAAGGAGTCCTTTGCCAGTTCTTCAAGACTGGGTTCCAGTTGGGCGAGCTGTCTGGCGGCCAGGTCGTGGTCGCCGCGGAGGAAATTTGCATGGGCGAGCGTCGCCGTGGCGATGGCCATGCGGGTATTGTCGGAAACGAATTCGCCGTTGTGCATTTTGAGCGGATGATCCAGATACGCCTCTGCGGTCGCCGAAAGCAAGTGGGGGTTGGCGTGGGAGAAGCCAGCCGCCAGCCCCAGTTCCAGTGCCTTGAGATTGGGTTCGCCGGGACGGTTCAGGCAGTATATGGCAAGTGTCTCGTCGCTTTGCCAGGCGGTCTGGTGGTAGAAGAGCGTCGTCATGCCCTCCGCCAGTGCCAAGACGGTCAGCAGAGTCAGGGCGTAGCGGCGGAAACGGCCTTCCAGCGACGTCTTGCCGAAAAGCACCGCGAGACTGCCCCACAAGACCATTGATACGATATGGTTGTAACGGTCACAGTAGTCGAAGTCGGTGTAGCGCAGGAGACCGAGGACAGGGAGCATCGTGCCTCCGATAAGCAATATGGCGATGACGCCTGGCGTCCAGCGGCGGTGGACTTTGTATGCCAACAGCAGAATCGCGATTGCCATCACCAGCCCCGCCAGTAGCCATGGCAGCGCCGTGCGCCAGCCGTCGATGGCGGGATAGATGGGATTCAGCGGGAGCCAGGGCAGGAGGGCGGTGACGGGATACCAACCGAGATTGTGGGCGGGGATATACAGCGCGGTTTCAACATATCCGGAATTGTCCTGTTTTGTCATGCACATCACAAACAAGACTGCGAGGAATGAGCCAATGACGGGCAGCATGGCGTCTTTGGCGATTCGTTTCCAGTCGCCATGGTCAAGTGCGTAGGCCAGCAGGAGGAAGATGCCTGGAAGGGCGGCGGAGGCGGGTTTGCCGCCCAGCGAGATGAAGGATGCGAGGACGGCGAGGAGTTGCCAGAGCCAGGGGCGTTTGGCCTCGCGCCCGATGAGGAAACAATAGACGGCGAGGCCGCCGAAGAGTGCGCACGCCAGGTCCTTGCGCTCCACGATCCAGCAGACGGACTCGACGCGTTGTGGATGGATGGCCCAGAGCAGCGTTCCGAAGAAGGCCCCCCAGGGAGGCACGCGAAGTTTGCGGAGAATGGCGAAGAGGACAAGTGCGGCCAGTAGATGCGCGCCGAGGTTGTGGATGCGGTAGCCCAGAGGATGGTTGCCGAAGACGGCGACATCCGCCATCAGGGAAAGCATCGGGGTGGGCGTATAAAGATTCTGAAAGGGATGCGAGAGATAATATTTGGCGTTCTCCCGCGTCCACTCCATGCGTGGGTTGTTCAGGATGAAGGCTCCGTCATCCCAATTGACGAGAAAAGGCGCATTGAGCGAGGGTGCATATAGCGCCGCGACAATGAGGCACAGGGATAATGGTAAGGCGAGAGGCGAGAGGCGAGAGGTTGGAGGTGAGGATTGAGAGGTGAAAATCTTCATGTCTCAAGTCCGTTTACCGTCACCAGACATTCAAATGCACTTGAGAAGCATCGTAGTTGGTGCGTGGCGGCGGAGTCTTGGCGGGCCAGCCCAGCGCAATGGCCGAAATGGGAATAACGGATTCTGGCAAATGGAAATATCCCTTGAGATTTGCCACTCTGTCGGCGTTGGGATGTACTCCCAGCCAGCAGGCGCCCAGGCCGAGGAGATGCGCGGCGACAAGCAGGTTCTCGATGCAGGCCGAGCAGTCCTGAATCATATAGGAGAGTTCGCCATGGCAGGCCCGGGAGAGGTCTCCGCAGACCACGATGCCCAACGGCGCCTTGGCCAGGAACCTCCCGTTGGGAAGGAATTCTGCGACGGCCGCGCGTTTCTGAGGGTCATCCAGCACGATGAATTCGGCGGGATACGAAGCGCGTGCGGAGGGCGCGGCCATGGCGGCTTCCAGGAGCGCGGCGACCTCTGGCTGTTCGACGGCGCGGGGAAGGAACTCGCGCACCGAGCGTCGTCCGAAGAGGGGAGCCAGCCGCTCATCCAGGGTGGCGGCCTTTCCCGTGTTGCCGAAGAGCGTCTGCGGGGTCAGGATTTTCTTCACGATGTTGCTAGTGGAGCAGCCAGGCACCATCGGGAGAATCTTGATGACGGAGCCGCATGCCTGGAGGGCGGCGAACTCCTCGCGGTTCAGGGAGTCCACGGTGTAGTCACCGCCCTTCACATAGACATCCGGCCCGGCGATGCGCAGTGCGTCGGCCGCCACGGGTCCAGGAAAGATGCTCACGGCTTCCACGCACTCCAATGCGGCGACCATGGCCGCGCGGTCATCCTGCGATACGATGGGCCGCGAGGGTCCCTTCAATGCGGTCACGCTGGCGTCGTCATTCACCAAAACCAGCAGACTGTCGCCCAGGGAGGCGGCCTGCTCCAGGTAGGTGGCGTGCCCGCGATGCATCAGGTCGAAGACGCCGTTGGTGACGACAACGCGCCGGTTGGCGGCACGCATCTTCTGCCGCCAGGCGGACAGTTCGGACAAGGCGATGATTTTATCCGTGGTGGGCATGGGAGAAGATTCGGAGCAGACTATCTTCCGCAGCAGTGCTTGTACTTCTTGCCGGAGCCGCAGGGACAGGGGTCGTTGCGACCGACCTTCGGGCGGTCGCGCACGATGGGCGGGAGGGTTTTACGGACGCTGGTGGTTCCCTCCTCGACGGGTTGCTGATGGAGCATGCGCTGCAGTTCGCCGGGCAGCGCGCCGTAGTCGCCCAGATAATTTCCGCGAAGCATGGTCTTCACCCGTTGCTTGCCCAGGTCGAAGAAGCTCTTGAGGTTCTTCTCGGGCAATTCCGCTGAAAACTTGTCCTGGTTGGACTGATAGAAGGCCATCACCTGCGGACGGAGCTGTTCGCCGCCGACGGCAATGGCGTCGATGATGAGCGCCATGCCCAAGTCATAGGTCACCCGCTCCGGCGGGAGCAGCTTCAGGAGTGCCTGGACAGTGGCCTGGAAGTCGCGGTCGGAGTCGCGGTCAGCCAGCCAGCGGAAGACGATGGTCAGGGCGAGCTGCTCCATCACGGGAGGCGGCACCGACGCGTCCAGCGTCTTGGCCATGAGGTCATCCAGGCAGTGCGCGGGCGAGAGAAGCCCGAAGATGCGGGAGAGCTCGGTGATCAGCCAGTCCTCCGGGGGCACTTTCTCCTGGAAGGCGGGCAGGCAGACCAGCCGGAAGATGGGCAGGAAATGCTCGGTTCGTTTGAGCAGGCCGGCCAGCAGGAAGACGCAGCGCAGTTGTTTCCGGGCGGGCTCCTCCGCCAATGGCGTTGGATCCGCGGTGAAGGCGTCCAGCTGACGGGTGACGAAGTCGGCGGCCTCGTCGGGCGTCGCGAGAAGCCCTTCGAAGGCGTCCAGCAGCTCATCGGGTTCGCTGGCGGTCGGGAAAAGTTTCAGCAGTTCTTCAGAATTCATCATTGTGGAATCAAGAGGGTTTCCCGTGATTAAGGATTATCCCATGGGGGGTGAAGATAATGTAATGCGTTTTACGGGGACTTCGGGAGTTTCTGGGAACAAAACGGCCCGGCTTCGTACCCGATATTCGGGTCATATTCTCCCCCGGTCATCCACTTCCAGGACCGCCGCGAGGACGACCTGTGCGGAGGCCCGGAGATTCTCCAGGTCCACGCGCTCGGGGATGTCCCCGCGCAGGTGATACTGGGAGTCCGCGTAGGGGAAGGAACCCTGGTTCACCACGGCGCAGCGGAAGCCCGCGTTGATGAAGCTCCCCTCGTCGTCGGAGATGCCGCCGCTGGCCCCCACGAAGGCCTCGATGGGAATCTGGTATTTGGCGACGAGCGAGACCACCAGCTCGGCGAGGGGCTTCCCCTCCGGCGTGGAATAGACGCTCCAGAGCGTCTTGCGGCCGGCGGCCTGGTCGGCGTCGCTTTTGCCGCAGAAGGAGTCGGAGTTGAGGACCGCGATGATGTCGTCGCCGCGGTTTCTGGCCTCCTGGGCCATCGCCATCGAGTGCCAGGGGAAGTGCTCCTCGTTGCAGAAGAGGAAGCGGATGGTGCGGCGATGCGGAATCGCGGCGAGCAGCCGGATGAGCTCCAGGTTCACGACCGTCCCGGTGGCATTGTCCTGGGCGCCGGCGCTGTTGATCCAGCTCTGGGAGTCCTTGTGGGCAATCAATTGGATGATCTCGCCGGGGCAGTCATTTCCCGTGAGGGTGACCTCGATGCTCCGGGCAGGATAGCTGGGGTCGGTCGTGTAGGGGAACGAATACCAGCGGTGGATGTCCTTCGACTCGTTGCAGCGGTATGGCCTCACGCGATTCGGAATCGCCCGGGGAGAAGTCCCCAGGCTCTTCAGGCGCTCCAGCAGAAAATCGTCCGTCTCGTCCAGCGAATTCCTGGCATGCCATGGCGCGGTGTAGCTGACCGTGCGGAAGCTGAAGGGGTCGCGGCAGAGGCGGAAGAGGTCGCGCCGGAGATTCTCCAGGCTGACTTGACTGAGCATTTCGGCAATCATCGGCGATTCAGAACTCGGGGATTTCTTGGAAGAATCACACGAACTCCTCCTCATCGGCGGGAAGTTCGTCGGACAGGGCCAATTTGGCGTAGGACACGGTGCGGATGCCGAAGGAGCGCTTGCGGAGGAGCCGCCAGGACGAATGCGGCGCCCAGGGGAGATTCCGCACGTCGGTGGCATGCTCCAGCGCCAGGAGCGCGCGGTCGCCGCCGCGAGTCCACCGTTCGTCCAGCAGGAGTTCGCGCGCGCCATATTCGCCGTCGGCCGGATGGTAGGGAGGATCCGCCAGAATCACGTCGAAGGGCCGCAGAGGCAGTTGCCCCCAGGCATCGGCGACATCCGCCACCAGCACCTTTGCCTCGCCGGGCGCATGGCCGCATGCGGCGATCGCCTGCCGCACGCGGGCAAGATTCTCCTGGATGACGGCGGCATGCCGGACGTCGCGCTCCACCATCACCACCTGCGCCGCGCCGCGGGAGAGCGCCTCCAGTCCCAGCGCCCCGGTGCCGGAGAAGAGGTCCAGCACCACGGCCCCGTTGAGGTCTCCCAAAGTCGAGAACAGCGATTCCTTGACCTTGTCCTCCGTCGGGCGGATTTCCCCGCCCTCCATCGGCACGGTCAGGCGAATCCCCCTGGCGTCTCCGGCGATAATGCGCATTGGACTCCTATTGCTTCAGATTGCGGGCGCGCTGTCTGACGGTCTCGCGCACGCCCGTATAGGGCATGCGGAAATTGGCCGCGCGGGCGCCGCACTGCGGGCATTGACGGTTGGTCTGCTGTCTTTCCAGCAGGAAGACATGCTCGCATTTCGGGCAGCGCAGCAGCCGCGACTTGGAGAGTTCCCACTGGTGGTTGCCATACCAGAGCATATTCCAGACCAGCACGGCGAATCCCAGCCCGAGCAGCAGGATGGTGCAGAAGACTAGACTATCGACTAACAGCATGATTTTCGCTTCGCCTGGTTACCAGCAACTCCAGTCCGCAATCAGAAGGTGATTGCCTGGCGGCGCGGACTGCATCGCCTCGGAACGCTCTGCCAGCAGGACGCGCAGGGCCTCCATCGCCGCCTGGTCCAGACGGCCGTCCCCGCAGCTCCGACGGAGGACAATGCGCGGAACCACCAGCGGCGGTTCCCAATCATGGGGATCCGACGCGGACAGGCGCGGCAGACTGACGCCGGGAGGCACTTGCAGCTCCAGCAGCGTCTGGCCACTGGCCTCGGAAGAGGCTCCGCGCGGTCGTTCGGCCAGCCGCGTACGAGTGTCCGCATCCCGCCAATAGGCCAGCACCTCCTCCGGGAAGACCGGGGCTTCCGCCACCGCCACGGGGGTGCCGTCAATCAATCGCCATACCGGGCGATGAACCGTTGGCTTCAGCCGCAGGGGAAGCGCCGGCCGCGCCAGCGAATTCTGCCGTTG
>JAFYIW010000024.1 GCA_017538465.1 Victivallales bacterium | reverse complement strand
GCCCATGGACTAGGCGCCATCTGCTATCCCGTGATGGTGTGCTCGTGTCTGGTGGGCTTCCCCATTTACTCCACCCTGGCGTTGCGCGAGCGCTGCACGGCCCTTCAATGGGGGGCGCTGGTGGCCGGGGTGCTGGGAATCGTGCTGATCTCCATCGAATGAATCTTCACTCCTGGAAGGGCGTCTTCAGGCAATACAGCACCAGATCGATATTATGCCTGATGCGTTCATAGTTCGCCGTCTGCATCACCACGGCCTCGAGTGCGATGGCCTCCAGTAGCTGAAAAAGCACGTCGCCGACCATATTGCAGCTTACGTTCTGGAACTCCCCGGAGTCCACGCCTTCCCGCACCAGGTCCACCAGGGTGCGCCTCAGCATGACCGTATGACGCCGCACGCGGCGCTGCACGTTCTCGCCGTTGCGCTGCTGCTTGATGAGATACTCCGTGATGGCGCTGAGCAAGCCGATGTTTCCCCGCATGATGTCCAGCACCTGTCCGGTGAACTGCAGCAATTTGGCGGTGACGGTCAACTCCGGGTGCGACTCGACGAAGGCACGGAACTCCGCGCCGATTTCCACCGCGATGCTGGAGATGACTTCGTCGAAGACCTCCCGCTTGCTATGATAATAGTGATAGATGACCGTGCGGCTTAGCCCGCAATGCCGCGCCAGTTGGTGCAACGTGACCTCCGAATAGCCAAATTTGCTGAAAAGCGCCCTGGCTTCCGCGAGGATGAGCCGGTTGCGCTGTGCATGATTGACGCTCCGCTTCATTTTTTTCGATGGCTGGAGAAGGGAAAGGGAATGACGGGCATCTTCTCGGCGGCATGACGCAGGGGAGTCCGCATCCGCATAGTCCATGCATGGCCGTCCCCGCGAAATGACACGAAAATAAGATAATCCAACAGTTGTCTTTTTCCCAGAAGAGCGACAATTTGTATCGAAAAAAGTCTCCCCGAGGGACAATTTGGCGCACTTGTCGCGCTCCATCGGCGTTTGGTTCCCAGAAAAGCGTTTTGGCACGCGGTATGCTCTATGGGAATTGTCGTTTGAAAGCCGCTTCGGAGACGAGGCGGAGAAGAACCAACCAAACTACCAACATAGGAGGAAATGAAAATGAATGACTACAGCAAGAACTATCTGACTCACGATGCTCTCGACGATGTTTTCCAGAATCTCTTCGGCTGGCCGGTGATTCCACTGGTCGCACGGCGCCAAAAGGGCGTCGCCAACGGCGCTTGCCAGAAGGATGTCCAGGGATTCCGTAAAGGCAAGGACGGCAATTACCTGTTGCATCTCGCGGTGCCGGGCATCAAGACCGCCGACCTCAATATCGAACTCAAGGACGGAGCGATTACCATCAAGGGCGAGACCAAGGTCGAGGAGAACGAAGACGCCTTTGTGAATTCCGTCGAGGCGGTTTACACGTTGCCTGAGGATGCCGACGCCGCTCAGTTGAAGGCCAAATTGGCGGATGGCGTGCTGACCTTGCAGGTGCCTCCGAAGGAGAAGGTGGAGCCTGCGGTCACCAAGATCGCCATCGAATAGTCGCCTGATCTCTCGAAGCCAATGCAAACCAACGCCCCGACGGAGCCACGTTGCTTCGCCGGGGCGTTTTCATGTTGATGCGGCATTGCCGTTTCCCGCGCCTTGGTTGCCCCTGGAAGGGAGGGGCGGCTGCGGTCAGCGGTCTTCTAGGAGGAAGGGCGTGACGGAGAAAAAGTTCACGCCGAGGTTCTCGCCTGGCTGCGCCAGCGCATTGTCCAGCATGATGGCGACCTCCGGGGCGGCCGCGGTAAAGACGATGTGGTGGAGATTCGGTCTCACGCAGGCGTTGTTGTGCGCGTAGCGGCCCAGTTCGCGGCGGTCGATGTGATGCCAGGAGAGGTCGTCGCGGATGGTCGCGCCTCCGAGCGTGGCGCGGATGCCGATGTCCCGCCCGGCCGTCACTTTGCTGTGCGCATCGTCGGCGTCGAAGGTGACGAACTGGAGCAGATAGGTGCGGCCTGGCACGAGGCCAGTGGCGATCTGGGTGAGCGTGCTGACTTCTTCACCGGTCTTGTGAAAGACGGCGAAGGTGTCGCCCACGCCGCCGTTGCCGCCCCAGCGGTTCTGCGAAGTCGAGGCCATCCCGTCGCAGCGGTCCAGCGTGACATCGCCCTGGACGGTCCAGCCATCGAAAGTGCCTCGGAAGTCGCCATTGGTCACATGTCCCGGCAGATAGGCGAAGCCATACTCGTCGGAGAGCATCGTGGTCTTCCCCTCGACGCAGTAGTGGCGCAGGAGCATGTATGCCCATCGGTGCAGTTCATGGTCGGCGTAGTAGCTTCCCCAGTAGCCCACGCAGCCCAGGCCGGCGAACTCCGGCGCGTTGGCGATGAGGTTGAGCTGAAGGTCCAGGTAGTATTTGTAGTCCACCTCGGGGTGGTGGTGCAGCGAAAGAATGGGCAATTGGTTGAAGTCGCCAAGGATTACACCCGTGGATTCGATTACGCCTGGAAGGTTCTTGCGGAATTGCCTTACGGTCTCGGTCACATAGTCGTCGAGGTATTCAAGCGCCTCCTGCTCGGTTCCTTTGGTGCGGCAGTAGGCCTCGATGAGCAGTTTGCCTTGGCCATGCGAGGCGTCCACGCAGGCGGCGAGGAAGTCGTGGTCCACGCCGGGCGTGGTGGGCTTTCCCACAATCCACGTGTAGATGAGGCGGTCGTGGGGATTCGGATAGGCGCGGATGCCCTGGGTGACATTGGCCAGACTGCCGGGCTGGACGAAGAACTCCTCGTCACAGGTCACGCCATCATACTGCGGAGCATTCATTCCAGAGGCGTCGGTC
>JAFYIW010000179.1 GCA_017538465.1 Victivallales bacterium | reverse complement strand
TGGTCCTTGGGCGCATAGAACTCCACCCACCACGGCTCGAAGCAATAGGCCTCCAAGTCAATTTGTTTGGCATAGGTGAGCAGCGGGTCGGGGAAGAGTCCCGTGACATCGGGGAGGTATGCCGAGGGCGGGCACTCCATATAGCCCACGGGGGCCAGATAGCAGTCGGAGGTCTTGAGCGTGGCGCCGTCTGGACCGGTCAGGTCGCCTGCCAACTTGACCGTCAGGCCCTTGAGGGGAGTCGCTCCGCCATAGACGACCACCTGCGCGGCCTCGCGCTCATTCTTCGCCAGCGACAGTTTGACCTCCTTGCCGGGTTCCTCGAAGAACTTCATCCGGTCAGCCTCGCGGAAGATCTGCTCGCAGGAGAGCGATACGCCGACGTAGGCCCCCTGCTCTCGCGCCTTTGCGTCAAACGCCTCCCGCAGGTCGTAACGCTCCTGCACACGCCATTGGGCCAACTGCTCGATGCATTCCTCGCGGGTGCCCTCCCGCTCCAGGGCATTGCGGACTTTGACCTGGAGTGCTTTCAGCGACGGGAAGTGCTGGAGGTGCTCCAGATATTCGCGAAGCATCTCCTCTCGGGAAACCACATTGGCCGTCAACCTGCTCAGGTAGAAGACAATCTCCTGCTTCGGACGAGACTGGAAGATGGCGAAGGCGGGGACAGAACTCACGTCGGCACAGCCACTTTTACGGAGAGTCTCCACGGACATTACCACGTGGTTCCAGCCAGGCTTGAGCTCGATGCGCTCGTTGAAGCGCACGCGCTTCATGTCCCAGACGATCTCCTGGTAGGTCTCGCTGTAGATATCCGCCTCCAAGGCATGGACATACTTCAGATTCTGGAGTTCCGGGGGCAGCGGGATGAGGATCTGCGGCCACTGCTCCATGCCCTCCTCCCATTTGGGGAAGATGGTCTTGAGCACCTGCCCGTCCATTCCGTCAGGTCGCGGGCTGATGGCGCCATAGCCCCCTTCGTATGGATAGAGGCTGCCCCGCAAGGCGGCGCTATCCGCATCAAAGAGGGTGATTTGTTCGGCCTTCAGCAGACAGGGAAGCGCCACGGCAACCAGCAGAATTGCGAGGAGTTTTTTCATGAGATGATTAGAAGTGACTGGAAAGTGGTTGATGATTGGTAAGCCAAATTACAAAGCGTTTCAAGCGAAAGCAAAATACAGTTGATTTTCGATTTTTCAGGGTAAACTTGAAATTGTACGCTATGTCCCCCGAGAGGGTGCCCAACTGCGTTCTTTTACTTTCAGTTTTGTCTTTGCCCAAGGGTTGTCGCGTCCTGTTCGGGCGCAGGGGTTGTTGTTGGCCTCCCCGCCAGCTGCGCGCCCTAAACGGGCGCTTGCAGGCGGTTAAGCATGGTCGCGCACTCCGTGCGTTCGCCGTTTCGCGGCTGAAAAGCCTTGGGTTGTCGCGCCCTGTTGGGAAACATAGCCAAATTGCAACTTGCCAAAATGTCGAAAAAAGCGATTTTGGCAAGTTATAATGGATTGGGGATGGGCCGAGGAATTGGCTATTGCAGTTTCAGAATCCAGGCGATGATTTCTTTGCGGAGGGCGTCGAGGTCCTTCTCCTCGCCGGTGATGCCGTCCAGGAAGGCCTTGGCGGCAGCGGCCTGGGGATGCGTGGGGTTCTCGCGGATGGCGAGCGCCAGAGTGCAGGCGTAGCGGATGTCGTCCACGGCCTCGCGGAAGCCCTCCCAGGCGATGGTGTCGATGACACCGTCGGCGGTGGGATAGACGAGGTTGTGGTCGCGGTAGTCAAGGCTGTCGAAGTCGTCCCAGGGATGTCCGAAGGCCTCGAAGTAGCAGTAGGTGGCGAAGCCGTCGTAGTTGTGCTTCCAAAGGCGGATGCCGTAGTTTCGCCGATAGGCCAGCGGGTTCTCGACGCCGCCCTGGGGATTGCCATAACTGTAGATAAGACCGCCGGTGGCGTGGCGCTTGGCGGCCAGTTCAGGCGAGGTCTTGCCGCACAGCGTGAGGAGGTCGAGCACCTTGCCGTCCACCTCCGCGCCGAAGCAGGAGATGGAGCAGTCGGAGGTCAGGATTTTGCCGCCCTCCTCGTGGATGGCGTCCCAGAGGGGCTTCTGTTCGGCGACCTTCTCGGCGGTCGCCTCGTCCACGCCATAGAAATAGACCTCGGAGTGCCCGCACTCCTCCTGGACCACGGCCATGATGTCGCGCACCTTCTGGCGCACATCGGCGATGGCCTCGGGAGAAGCGTTGTAGAATTTTCCGAGATTGGCCTCAGGGCCGGAGAGCAACGCGGGGTAGTTGGAGAGTCCGGCATCGGCACGCATCCGCAGCATCTTGCGGAAGAGTTCCAGATTGAACGGCGCGGTCTGGAGCTGGTAGTTGAGCGGGTTGTCGAAGCCGTGCGCCTTGAGGTTGGCCAGTTCGACGGCCAGTTGCGCCTCGGAGCGGCGCATCGGGTTGAGTTCGCAGGAGCCTTTTCCGTCCATGCCGTTCGTGTAGTAGAGCGAGGTCACGAAAGGCGTGTCGAGGTCCCGTGCCGTGCGCGGCGTGGCCAGGCGGAAAGGCAGCACGGTGACGACCAGTGACACCTTGCCGATCAGCAGATTGCCTTCGCGGAATTCCAGAATGCCGTGGTATTCGCCGGGCACGGCGTCTTCCGGCGCATGGACGGTCACGAAGAGTTCGCGGGTCATCCCCTTGAGCAGGTCAAACGGCAGAAGTTCCTTGGCGTCTCGGATGTCGTTCTGCTCGGCGACGGGGAAATGCAAATCCCATCGAGAACCACCAAACTGCTTCTGCGCGTGGACATTGCGGGCCAACTTACCGTCCGGTCCGCCCAATTTGACATATTGGTTTGAAGTGGCAAAATCCACCGTCACCAGCTTCGGGTCGTTGACCAGCAGCTCGGGAACCAGTTTGAAGACTCCCATCGACGGATCGACGCCCTTCCAGGCGGAGCCGGCCTGATACCAGCACTGCACATACTTGAGGTCAAC
>JAFYIW010000178.1 GCA_017538465.1 Victivallales bacterium | reverse complement strand
GCCGTTGAGATAGAGAAGACGACGCGTCAGCGAGGCGGGAATCTCCTCCAGGAAACGGCTGGGGTTGGAGGGCTTGTAGGCCCCATATTGATAGCGCATGGAGACATGGCTCAGATAGACCGTGCGCCGCGCCCGCGTGATGCCCACGTAGAAAAGCCGCCGCTCCTCCTCAAGTTCATCGAGGTCTTCGTCAAAGTTGCCGAAGCGCGTCGTGGAGCGTGCATGCGGGAGGACGCCCTCCTCGACGCCCGCGATGAAGACGTAGGGAAACTCCAGCCCCTTCGAGGAGTGCAGCGTCATCAGGACCACGCCATCGGCCTGGGGGTCGTGGTTGTCCACATCCGCGACGAGCGCGACGTCTTCCAGGAAGGCCGCGAGGTCGGCCTCCGGGTTGTCGTTGGTGAAGTTCTGCGCGCGTTCCAGGAAGCTCTGGACATTCTCGCGGCGCTCCTCCAGGTTGTCCTTTCCGTGCTGGACCTCCAGCAGCCGGATGAAATCGGTGAGCTGCTCCATGGCAAGAACCGCCGTGGAGACGGGCGCCGAAGGCACTTCCTGAAGCGTCTCCAGCCATTGGGAGAATTTTCTGAGGAGGTCGTTTTTGCGGCTGCGTCCCTTGAGGCTGGAGCGGAAGGCCCCGGAGGCCGCATATTGCGCGAGCGGGCAGCGTGCCTGGGCGGCCAGGGTCTGCAGTTCGCCCAGCGTCTTGGGTCCCAGTCCCTCGCAGACGGGGAAGTTCTCGAAGACGCGTTCGAAGGCCACGGCGTCGCTGGGATTGACCTTGATGCGCAGGAGCGCCAGAAAGTCCTTGATTTCCTTGCGCTCGTAGAAGCGGATGCCGCCGAGCAGCTGATAGGGCACGCCCGCCTTGACGAAGGCCTCTTCCAGCACGCGGGACTGCGCGTTGGTGCGATAGAAGATGGCGAACTCCCGCCAGGCATGGCCGTTGAGGTGCAGCCGACGGATTTTCCGGCAGATCCAGTCGGCCTCGCTGCGGTCGCTGTTGGTGAGGACATCCGTGAGCGGCCGCCCGTCCTTGTTTTCCGTGAAAAGTTCCTTCGGGATGCGTCGGGAGTTGTTCGCGATGACCGAATTGGCGGCCTGGAGAATCGTGGGCGTGGAGCGGTAGTTCTGCTCCAGCTTGACCAGCCGGGCGTTGGGGAAGTCCTGGGTGAAGGACATGATGTTGTGGTAGTCGGCGCCGCGCCACGAGTAGATGCTCTGGTCGGGGTCGCCGGTGACGTGGACGTTCCTCTCCTCGTTGGCCAGCCGCATGATCAGCTCGTACTGGAGGTGGTTGGTGTCCTGGTACTCGTCCACCAGCAGATAGCGGAAGCGGTTGTGGTAGATGTCGGCCATGCCGGGGACCTCCTCCAGGAGCCGCACCATGAGCAGCAGCAGGTCGTCGAAATCGACGGCGTTGCATTCCCGAAGGCGCTTCTCGTAGTCGGCGGCGATTTGCCCGATGACGGGCAGGAGGTCGCGCAGGTCCTCGTCCGGCAGGGCGGCGGCAAGAGTCTTTCGGCCGTTCTTGCTGTTGGAGATGGCGGCGGCCATCAGGTTCGGCGTGATGGCGCGGGGGATTTTCCCGGCGGCCTTGATGCACTGCTTGAGGATGGTCTTCTGCTCCTCGTCGTCATAGATGGTGAAGTTGTGGTTTCTTCCGCAATCCAGGCGGTCGATGTCACGGCGCAGGAACCTGGCGCAGCAGCCATGGAAGGTGCCGATGTTGCGCGGGGCCTGTCCGACCAGCGCCTCGACGCGCTCGCGCATCTCCCGCGCGGCCTTGTTGGTGAAGGTCATCGCCAGAATCTGGCTGGGCCAGACGCCCTGGCTGATGAGCCAGGCGATGCGCCGCGTGACCACCCGCGTCTTGCCGGAACCCGCGCCCGCGATGACCAGCATCGGCCCGTCCCGGTGGGTGACGGCCTCCAACTGCGGGGCGGTGAGATTCTCAAGAATAGGATCCAAAGTACGTGAATGCGGTGGAAGGGCTTGGCCGCGGCGGCGGCGGGGTGTCTGCGCCGTGGCGCTGGCGCGGGGGACGCGTTGGTGCGCCGGAGGCACACCTGCCAGACCCGGCATGCCGCGTCTGTGCGTGGGGGATGGGCAGGGGACGCGTTGGCGCGCCGGAGGCGCACCTGCCAAACCCGGCATGGTGCGTGTGCGTGGCGAATGCGCGGGTGAAGCCCAGCGGGGGAAAGGTTTGGCCGCCGTGGCGGCTCCGTGCTCCGGCGCGGGTTATTTCGGGCGCATGGCGGGGAATAGGATGACGTCGCGGATGGACTCGGTGCCGGTGAGCAGCATCACCAGGCGGTCCATTCCAAGACCGAGTCCGCCGGTGGGGGGCATGCCGTATTCGAGGGCGGTCAGGAAATCCTCGTCAATGCGGTCCACTTCGCCCTCGGCGTCGGCGCGTCCGACCAGCTGTGCGGCGAAGCGGGAGCGTTGGTCGATGGGGTCGTTGAGCTCCGTGTAGCCGGGGCACATCTCGCGGCCGTCGATTTCGAGTTCATAGACATCGACGAGCGTGGGGGCGTCGGGGCAGCGTTTGGCCAGCGGCACGAGGTAGGCGGGCAGGCGGGTGACGAAGGTGGGCTGGATGAGGGTGTCCTCGATGAGCCGGTCATAGATTTCGTGGGAGACGTGGTAGGAGTCCATGTCATCGGTGATTTCCAGGCCGAGCTTCTTCGCCTTTTCGCGCTGCTCCTCGACGGTCAGGCTCCACCAGTCGGCCCCCATCTTCTCCGCAAGCAGCTCATGGAAGGAGACCCTGCGCCACGGGCTGGCGAGGTTGATTTCATGGCCGTCCTCGCCTTTGATGACAAGAGTTCCGATGGTCTGCTGGGCGACGGTGGTGATCATGGATTCCATGATCTCCATCATTCCCTGGCAATCCGAATAGGCCTGGTAGAGCTCCAGCACGGTGAACTCGGGGTTGTGCTTGTGGTCCATGCCCTCGTTGCGGAAGTCGCGGCCGATCTCGAAGACCTTCTCGAAGCCGCCGACGATGAGGCGCTTGAGGTAGAGCTCCGGGGCGATGCGCATGTACATCGGGATGTTCAGCGCGTTGAAGTGCGTCTTGAAAGGGCGTGCGGCCGCGCCGCCGGCCAACGTCTGGAGAATCGGCGTCTCGACCTCCATGAAACCCCGCTTGAGAAGGAATTCCCGGCAGGCCTGGATGATTCTGGAGCGCATGGCGAGCACGCGGCGCGAGTCGTCGTTGCAGATGAGGTCCACGTAGCGCTGGCGGTAGCGCTGCTCCTGGTCCTGGAGGCCATGGAATTTTTCGGGGAGGGGCAGCAGCGATTTGGAGAGCAGCTCATAGCGTTTCACGTGCAGCGAGAGTTCGCCGGTGCGGGTGACGAAGGCAAAGCCCTCGACGAGGATGATGTCGCCCAGGTCCAGTTGTTTGAACTCCTGGTACGCCTCCACGCCGACCTCGTCGCGCTGCATGTAGAACTGCAACGCCCCCGTCTCGTCCTTGACGTTCGCGAAAAGCGCCTTGCCCATGATGCGCCGCGCCATCATGCGGCCGGCGACGCGGTAGATCTTGGGGTTGGCCGGCGGCTCCTCGCCTTCGGCGGGAGGCACGAACTCCGCGCGGATCTGGGCTACGGAGGTCAAGTCGTCCACCCGATGTCCAT
>JAFYIW010000177.1 GCA_017538465.1 Victivallales bacterium | reverse complement strand
TTTACGCCATAGCGGGAAACCACTCGGGAATCCTGGTCTCGCCGTTTTCCTTTGTTGCCAACAACTATGGCATTCAGGCCGGAATCCTCAATTTTTGCACGAAGAAGGATTCGTGGTACAAAAAGAAGTTTAATTGGAATAGAGGGGATTATTCGTGTGAGGAAAGACACTGCGGCGGCCTGCAGATTGGCCTCTACAATCAATCGGATGCACCAGGCCTCCAACTTGGCCTGCTGAACCGTTTTTCCAAGGACGAAGAAGATTTGGGAAGCGGGGTGATCCATGACATGGAGACGCTTGACCCCCAGACCAGCGTGCTGAGTCCTGTCTCCGATAAAACTCGGAGACGCTGTGGCGGTTTGCAGATTGGCTTGTTCAATATCTCAAATGCGACGGGTGCCCAGATCGGATTGTGCAATTACATGGATGCGTCGGGCGTCCAGATCGGAGTGCTCAATGTATTGAATGGACGAGGCCTCCAGATCGGGCTGCTGAACCATAATCCAGAGGCGCAGGTTGAGTGGCTCCCGATCATCAATTTTCATTTTTAGCATGGCGGGGAGACCTTCGGCGGCCTTTGGGAGTGGGTGCCGGTTTGCCATAGGATGACAGATACATATACTGAACTGAGACGCCAGCTCCGGGCCTTCCACGGCGCGGACATCCACGTCTGCCCGAACCAGCGACGGCTGACGATGACCACGCAGGGCGCACGGCGCGTCGAGCAATATGCCGCCGACCATCCGGAGGCCGATGCGCTGGACCTGCGGCGGGTGGTCTATGACTACATGGAGAAGAACTACCTCGCGGTGGTCTTTCCTGAATCACCATTCTACTTCGAGAACGGCGGCTACGGCGGATGGGGGCGCACCGCCGTCGGCCAGGCGGTCTTCCACTGCATGAAGCAAAAGCATCTCCAGGAAGACCCGGAGTTCTTCAAGGCAAGTGACCTCTGTTGGCACCGCAGCATATTCTTCACGATGACCGGGCCATTCTACGATGACCGCCACAACAATTCCGCCGTCTCCCGTCTGTTGGAGACTGGCTTCAAAGGCATCTACGAGGAGGCGCTGGCCACCCGTCCCCTTTGCCAGACCGACCACGAGCGCAAGTGGCTGGAGACCGCCATCCGTGGTCTGGAACTCGTCCGGCACTTCAGCGAATTGTACGGCGACGAGGCCAGGCGGTTGCTGCCGACGGCACGGAATGCGACGGAGCGGCGGTGTCTCCAGCGGATTATCGACAGCGCATACACCACGCCCTGGGAACCGCCACGCACTTTCTACGAGGCGCTGAACCTCTGCGGTTTTGTCCGCGAGGTCTTGCCGGAAATCGACGGTGTGCGCATCAACACCCTCGGTCGTCCCGATGCCTGGCTCTGGAGATTCTACGAGACCGACCTGGCCGCCGGTCGCCTGACCCGCGAGGAGGCCTACGACCTCATCTGCCGATTCCTGCTCATGGGCGACCTCATCTACGACCGAGACGTGGAGGTGGACATCTTCTACAACCACGAGAACGAGCATACGCTCACGCTGGGCGGATGCGACGCCGATGGCAAGGAGGTCTTCAACGACCTCACCCGGATGTTCCTGACCGCCCACCGCGAACTCAATCTCATCTTCCCCAAGCCGTTCTGCCGATTCTCCGCCTCCTCCAGCCAGGAGTACCTCCAGTTGATTGCCGACGACATCTATTCCGGACGCGGCGTCTATGCCCTGCTGAACGACGACTGCATCGTTCCCGCCCTGGCCAAAGAACGCTCCCTGGAGGATGCCCGGAACTACTGCTGCAGCGGCTGCTGGGACCTGAATGTCGCCAGTTGCGAGGACAACGACGGCGCCAGCGACTACTTCAACTTGTCGCGCGTCGTGGAGACCACCATCCACTATTCGGACGAACAATTGGAGCCCCTGCAGTTCCGCCCACGCCGCATCGACGACGCACGTTCCTTCGAGGAGGTTTACCAGGCCATCATGGGCAATGCGAAGGAGATGTTCCGCTACCACCTGCAGTCGCAGCACGACTACGGCACCTGCCAGGCGCTCTTCTCCATCGCGCCGACGCACTCCGCGACCTTCTTCGACTGCCTGAAGAACCGGCGGGACTTCACCGAGGGCGGTCAGCGCTACAATCCGCACGCCGTCTCGCTCGCCGCCTTCGCGACCTTTCTGGACTCCCTGCTGGCCATCCAGACGGCGTGCTTCGAGAAAAAGTGGTGCACGCTTCCGGAGCTGCTCGCCGCCGTCCGCAATGACTGGCAAGGCGCGGAGGAACTGCGCCGGAAAATCCTCGCCACCCCGCATTGGGGCGACAACTCCCCCCAGACCCGCGCGCTGGCCAAACGCGTCGTGGACGAGTTCGCGCAGATCGCGAATGAGATCCCCAACGCCCGCGGCGGACACTACCAGCTGGCGATGTGGCTCTATCGGGAATTCATCCACTGGGGGAAGAATACGCTGGCCACGCCTGACGGACGTCATGCGGGGGACATCCTCTCCCAGAGCCTGAACGCCTCGCATTTCCGCAACCGCGAACCCCTCACCACGATGCTGCAGAACTACCCCTGCCTCGGCCTGCGGCGCTTTGCCGGCAACACCGTGGTCAATCTCTGCATCGAGCGGGAGAACTTCACGCCGGAGACCATCGTCGCGTTGTTGCGTTCCTTTGCCACTCTGGGCCTCCAGCTGCTCCAACTCAACTGCATGTCCTCAAAGGACCTGGAGGAAGCACGCCGCCACCCCGAGAACTACCAGAACCTCATCGTGCGCATCTGCGGATTCTCCGCGAAATTCGTCGCCCTCTGTCCCGAGTTGCAGCAGGAGATTATCAATCGACGAAAATTCTAATAGGTCTCATGGGCGAGCGTCCAGAGATCGGTTCTGGATTCTGACGACGGACGACGGACGACGGACGACAGACGACGGACGACGGACGACGGACGACGGACGACGGACGACGGACGACAGACGACGGACGACAGACGCCGGACGACGGACCTGAAACTTTAACCTTTACCCTTTAAACTTTAACCTTAGAATTTATGCCAGCAGACCCTTGTTCTTCTCCTCGAAGATCTTCTCGCTGGTGAACTCGTCGAAGGCGCTTTTGGCGCCGAGCTCCGCGAAGCGGGCCGCGTCGTCGCC
>JAFYIW010000176.1 GCA_017538465.1 Victivallales bacterium | reverse complement strand
TCCATTCCCACGGTGCTCTTCGTGGCGGCGTTCATCGTCATTTTCGGAGTGGGGCTGCCGCAGCTTTGCGTGGCGATGGGGCTAGCCTCCTGGACGAGCCTGTGCCGGCTGCTGCGCGCCGAGACGCTGCGGCTGCGCGAGTCCGAATTCGTCTCGGCCGCCGTCGCCCTGGGGACGCCGTCCTGGCGGATTCTCCTGAAACACATCCTCCCGAATGTCCTGCATGTGGTCATCATCACCACCGTGCTGCGCTTCTCCTCCGAGGTGCTGGCCGAGGCGCTCCTGACCTACCTGGGCATCGGCGTCGGCGCGGAGACGATGTCCTGGGGCGTGATGATCAATGACGCCCGCAGCGAACTCACCCGCGACCCCGTCATCTGGTGGAAGCTCACCGCGGCCTTCGTCTTCATGCTCGGACTGGTTCTGCCCGCCAATCTCTTCGGCGACGCCGTGCGCGACGCCCTGGATCCAAGACTTCGGACGCAATAAGGTGAGAGGTGAGAGGTGTTTGAAGTTTAAAGGCAAAAGTTAAAAGTTCTGGTCTCAGGCCTCTGGTCTCTGGTCCCGCCAGGAAGGCGAGAGGGGAGAGGCGAATGGTTGTCTTGTTGACATAAATCGTCTTTTTTTTACCGTGTCATGTGGCAAAGTCATTATGACACAATATTTTTACGGCAAAGCGAAATGGTATTTCGCAGGTTTTGACTTTTCATTCCTATTTGGAGAATTCCTTTGAACAGCGTAGTCTTTGGTTCCTTGGGGGACTTTTTCCCTGACACCGAACAGCCATGCCGGATTCGCGGCTGCAAGAACAAAGTCCACATCTCGGGCGAACGTTCGATGTACAGCAAGACGGATGGGCGGGAACGGTCCGACCGTCTGATGTGCGACGAGTGCTTTGCGCTCTTCCAGACCCTGCAGGACCAGGAGGTCGCCTGCTCGACGCCTGGCTGTGACGGGAAGTGGACCTGGAACCGCTTCCAGCAGCTGGAGGCGCATGCCCGCGGGAAGGACGGCGAACCGCCGCATGGTTTCTGCGAGAAGTGCCGCGAAGCCATGAAGCAGAAGGAGGAACCGCAGGTGCCCTGCCGGGTGAAAGGCTGCAAGAACACCTGGACCTGGACGCGCCGGATGCAGCAGGAGTCCAAGTCCGACAAGCCCCCCCATCGGCTTTGCGACGAGTGCTTCCATACCCTCCAGACGCTCACGGATCGCGAAATGCCCTGCCGCATCAAGGGGTGTGGGGCGAAGGTGGTATGGACGAAGATGCAGCAGCTGGAATGGCTCAAGTCCGGCAAGTCGCTGGACAAGCCGCCGGCGCGGATGTGCCCCGAGTGCCTGAAGCAGTATGCGGGACTCAAGCCCGTGGAGCAGCCCTGCCGCATGAAGGGCTGCAAGAACACCTGGACTTACACTCCGTATGACCAGCTTGAGGTGCTGAAGCACACTCCCGAGGGGCAGGAGCCGGTTCCGCTGCAGCGCATGTGCCGTTCCTGCCTGGACTTCTTCAATCATGCCAAGGACCGGGAATTGCCCTGCTCGAATCGCGGCTGTGATGGCAAGTGGGTGTGGACCCGCGCCATGCAGCTTGGCGGGCACCTGCATGGACATGATGATCCTCCCTACCATCTCTGCCCCGCTTGCCAGGAGAAACTCAAGACCTTGCAGCCCAAGCAAATGCCATGCTGCGAGCCGGGTTGCCAGGGGACCTGGACCTACGAGCCGGCCGAACAGCTCAAGGATGAGCTGCAAAAGCGCAAGCCGCCGCGGCGGCATTGTCCAGAGTGCATGGAGTTCCTCAAGAGCCAGGCGCCAGAAGCGCTTCATTGCGAGAAATGCGGAGCCGAATTCACCTGGTCGGTGCAGGAGCAGCTGATGACGAAGCTGGGGACCTTCCAGAAACCACGCTTCTGCGCCAATTGCAATGCCGAGGAACTGGCGGCCATGCCTCCTCCCCCATCTGTCATCACGCCTGTGGCGAAGCCGCCATTTGAGGTCAAGGTGCCGACGGGCGGGCCTTGGAATGAATCGCCGGTAACCCGCGATTGGCCTGACGGCCTGACTCAGGAGCTCATTTCCCGCATGGAGCACGCGGCGCGCCGGGTCGTCTGTTTGGGAGACTGCCTCACGGCGGCGTCGGCGGAGGAGCCATCCTGGGTGGCGGAATTGGAAAACCAGCTGAACGAGAAGTTCACGGATGGCAGAGCCGTCGTGCTCAACGCCGGGATGCCCGGCTGCACCACCGAGTTGGCCATCCTGCGGCTGATGCGCGACGTGGAGGCGTTTGCGCCGCATCTGGTCGTGTTCTCGTTTGCGTTCGAGGATGCCATGAAGGCGCGCAACGCCAATGCGAACGAGGAACTGCCCAAACTGGCGGGTGACTTCCACGCTCTGGTCAGGGCATTGCGGGCCGTGCCGGAGCCGCCGCAGTTGCTTTGCCTGCTGCCCAATCCCATCTATCCCCAACGCGATGGAGCAAATGACGACTGGAGAGCCAATGCGCGGCCGGACGAGGAGCTGCTGGGACTCTATGACGCGGTGCTGCGCACGCAGCGCGCCTGCGCCAAAGAGGATGAAGTGCCCATCGTGGATGGCAAGGCGCTCTTTGAACTGGTCGGGGCGCGTACGGCCATGGCGGGCATGGGGGCCTGGAACCGTCCCAATGTGGCTGGCTGCGAGAATCTCGCCCGGTGGCTGACGGACGCCATTGCGACCAACGCTCTGTTGAAATGACCACCACGCTGGCGGGATAAAAATCTGGATTTTCTGCGGATAATTTGTTTTTTTTCGGAACGAAAAGAAAAAATGCATTAAAGTATGCACAAACATGCTTTTCGCTTCCCTTCCTTAAATCATCATTTCTGAAATCGGACTACACGAACATGCGTATTTTCAAACTCTCGTCCCTCTTGGCGGCCGCGATGGTCGTCGCCGTTCTGCTTTTCACCGGCTGCGTCGCCAAGCCCAGACTGGATTTGAATGGCGTGCAGGACAATCCCTCTGCGAATGGCGATGGCTTCGGCGGCGGCAATGGGGGCCTGGCCAATCCTGATGATCTGCTGGTGCAGGGGCCTGGTTCTGAATTTGAAGGAGGGGTAAATCCGTGGGATGACGGCCCCAACGGCCCCGGCCAGAGCACGTGGGGCGGGATGGATGCGCCTGTGACTTCCGGCGCCGGCGATTCCTTCCTGAAGAATGGCGGCACGCGGTGGACGGACTGTGTGGTTTATTTTGCCTACGACCAGTACGAGGTCGGTCCCAGCGAACGTGCCAAGCTGGACACGCTGGCCCAGTATCTCGTGGACAATCCCGGCAAAGGCGTAATTGTGGAAGGGCACACGGATGAGCGCGGAAGCGATGAATACAACCGCGCGCTGGGCGAGCGCCGCGCGTTGGCGGTCACCCAATACCTGACCTTGATGGGAGTGAGCGCCGACCGCTGCAAGACCATCAGCTACGGCGAGGACCGCCTTGCGGTTCCTGGCGCCGCCACGGAAAGCGACCACCAGCTCAACCGCCGCGCCGAGTTCCTCCTGGGCGATCTCTAGTCATGCGTGCGGCCATTGCCAGAATGGCGTAGGGAATTGCATTGAGATGACAAGCTTGTCCGTGTGCGCTGGACTGGTCTTTCGGGACGGAAAGATGTTGCTGGCAACACGGCGTCCTGGTGGCGATTTGGCTGGCAAGTGGGAATTCCCTGGCGGGAAAGTCCGCCAGGGCGAGACGCTGGAAGGATGTATTGTCCGCGAGCTGGACGAGGAACTCGGACTGAAGGTCCGTCGGGCATTCTGCTTTGCCGAAACGGCATTTGACTATCCCGGCAAGACGGTATGTCTGCATTTTATGCACTGCGAAGTGGATGCCTCCTGCCAGGCCACCCCTCGTGAGGGACAGCAGTGCGGATGGTTTTCGCCGTCCGAGTGGGCGCGTCTGGAGTATGCCCCTGCGGATGCCCGTTTCCTGGATGCCCATCGGAAGGAATTGGAAATGGCGGCGGAAAAGAGCGCCCGTCCGGGGAAAGGCAGCGGGCGGTTGCCCGATTGGCTGAAGACCTCCTTCGCGGATGGCCGCGCGCGCGTGGAGATGCAGCGGCTTCTGCGGGAGAATGGTCTGCATACGGTCTGCGAGGGCGCCAAATGCCCCAACCGCAGCGAGTGCTGGCACCATCGCACCGCGACCTTCATGATTTTGGGGGACACCTGCACGCGCGCGTGCAGATTCTGCTCGGTCAAGCATGGCCGGCCACTGCCGCCAGAGCCGGACGAACCTGCGAATGTCGCCGACAGCGTGGCGAAGCTGGGGCTCAAATACGCCGTGGTGACCTGCGTGACGCGCGATGACCTGCCTGACGGCGGAGCCGGCGTCATGCGGGACACCATCCTGGCCATTCGCGGAAAGTGTCCCGACACGCTGGTCGAGGTGCTGGTCTCCGACTACAATGGCGACGCCGCGGCGATGGAGCAGGTGCTGTCGGCTCGTCCCGCGGTGTATGGGCATAACCTGGAGACGGTCGAACGGCTGACGCCGCAGGTGCGTGCCCGGGCGCAATATCGCCGCAGTCTGGATTGTCTGGCCTACGCCGCGGCGCATTGCGCGAAGGAGACGGTGGTCAAGTCCGGCGTGATGCTGGGCCTGGGAGAGACGGAGGATGAGATTCGCGACTGCCTGCGTGACCTGCGTGATGCGGGGGTGTCCATCGTCACCCTGGGGCAATACCTCCAGCCTACCCACGAACAACTTCCAGTGGAGCGTTTTGTGACGCCGGATGAATTTTCCGAATGGCGCAGATACGCGGAGCGGGAGCTCGGGTTCACGCGGGCGGTCTGCGGACCATTGGTGCGCAGTTCCTACCTGGCAGCCGATGCCTATCGGCAGGCCATGAAAACCGGGAAATGAGGTTGGAATGTGAAATGGAAATTTTAATCGACACAGCGCAGATCCAGGAAAGGCTGGCCGTCTTGGCCGCCGAAATCGACCAGTTTTACAGCGGCGCGCCCTATACGGTGATGCCGTTGCTGAATGGGGCGATGTTTTTCGCCGTGGACCTCATGCGGCATCTCCATGGGGATTTTCTGGTGGATTCCTTGGCGGTCTCCAGCTACGCCGGCGAACACTCCACCGGAGAAATCCGGCTGCGCGGCGACAGCAAAATGCCGGTGGCCGGGAAAAATGTCCTGGTCGTGGATGGCGTGCTGGACACGGGACTGACCCTTACGACAGTGCGCAAGATGCTGCTGGAGCGCGGCGCCCGTACCGTCCGCAGCGCGGTGCTGGTCTCCAAGCAGGTTCCGCGTCATCCCTTGGCGGCGGGGTATGTGCCGGACTGGGTGGGCTTCTCCCTGCCGGACTATTTCATTGTGGGATGCGGCATGGATGCCGACGAACGGTACCGCGCATTGCCCTTTGTCGCTCGCATCAACGGCCCGGATGCCGCGGGAGAGACACTGCCCGGAAAAGATTGATTTTCATTGTCTCATGATGAGCCTTCCTGGTGAAAAGTCATTGAAATTGCAGAACCGCGGAGTGTTGGTGCTGGGGGCGGGGCGCAGCGGCCTGGCGGCCGCCCGCCTGGCCGCCGCACGGGGCGCCCGGGTGTTCCTGCTTGACAGCGCTCCCGCCGGGCGCTTTGCGGATTTGACTGCGCAACTGGCGCGGGAGGGCATTGCTTTCTCTCCTGGGTTCCAGGGGGAGAATTGGCCCGGCGAGGCAATTGACCTGGTGGTCATTAGCCCTGGCATAGCTCCCGATTCGCCGTTGGCGAAGGTGGCTCTGAGCACGAAGGCGCCCGTGCAGGGCGAGCTGGAGTTCGGGGCGAACTGCCTGAGTTGCCCGATGCTGGCGATCACCGGAACGAATGGCAAGACCACCACGGTCGAATTGCTCACGGAGTGTCTGCGGGCCGCGGGAAAACGCGTGCTGGCGGCCGGCAATATCGGAGTGCCCTTGAGCCAGGTCGCCCTGGAGCAGCCCGAGTTGGACTACCTGGTGGTGGAGGTCAGCAGTTTCCAGCTGGAGCATGCGGAGACCTTCCATCCGCTGGTGGGCGTGGTGCTCAACGTCACGCCCGACCATCTGAACCGCCATGGCACAATGGAGGTCTATCAGGCGCTGAAGCTGAAGCTGCTCGCCCAGATCCGTCCGGGCGGGCATGCGGTGTATCATGCCCCGCTGGAGCCGTTGCTCCGGCTGCCGCCAGAGGTGACGCCGAATCGCCTGTGGCTGATTGGGGAGGAGGCGTCGCCTGGCGGCCGCGGCGCGGATTGGCTGGTGAACAGCGATGGACTGGCTCAATTGAACCCGGATGGGTCGGTCCGGAAGGTGCTGTCCCGCGCGTCGCTGCAATTGGTCGGCAACCACAACCTGGCCAACGCCCTGGCGGTGGTGGCCGCCATGTCGGGCATTGGCATTCCCTTGGCGGATTACCAGGCGGCAATGGGCGATTTCCACAGCGGGCCGCATCGTCTGCAGCTGGTCGCCGAGCGCAATGGCGTGTCGTTCTTTGACGACTCGAAGGCAACGGATGTGGATGCCATGAAGCAGGCGCTCAAGACGCTGGGACCCACCCGCGGCAAAAAAATCCTCCTGATTGCGGGGGGACTTGACAAAGGATGTGCGCTTTCGGAAGTCAAATCCGAATTGAGAATGTATGTTAAGGAGATTTTCCTGATTGGCGAGTGCCGCCGGCGCCTTGCGGAACTCTGGGGGGGCGAAGTGTCTTGTCGCCTATGTGATTCCCTGGAGGAGGCCGTTCGGATGGCTTCCTCGTCTGCCGAGTCCGGCGACACGGTCTTGCTTTCGCCCGCCTGCGCGAGCATGGACATGTTCAAAGATTACGAGGAACGCGGAGAACGCTTCTGCGCGGCGGTTCTGGCGCTGCCCCCGGATGGCGGAGGAATCGTTTCCGCATGAAAAATCTCCTCGCCCGTTTCAGTCACTTTCTGTTTTTGTCTGTAGATTTTCAAAGGAGAACCCATTAACTATGAAAGCACGCGAATCCCGTCGGATGAATGGCGCCTTTGTCTTGCTTGGCGCCCTGTCCCTCCTCACCTTGGCTGCCATGAGCGGCTGCCGCTCCGCCTCCCCTACCTCTGCCCAGAATCCGGTTTACAGCGGCCTGATGAGTCCGCGCGGCATGGTCCCGCCTGCCGCGAGCCAGTATTCCCCCCCCCGTCCATCCCATTCGGCCACTCCGGTGTTGCCTCCCGATCCGGAGGAGACCTTATTGCCTGACGAGCCGAGGATCGTTCCGGAACCGATCGAGGCGCCATCCGTGCCGGAGCTGCCGGAAGACGTCGCCGTTCCCGATGACTCGGAAGCGTCCAGTGATCTGCCGCATCTGGAAAATGGTCGTGCCGTGCCGGAACTGGCGGGCGCCCCGGCCAATCGGCAGGGCGCGGCGGCGGAGAACGTCTCCGTGACCGCGGGGACCATGGTTTATGTGGTGAAAAGCGGCGATTCCCTCTCTCGCATCGCCGCCGCCC
>JAFYIW010000175.1 GCA_017538465.1 Victivallales bacterium | reverse complement strand
TGTCCCATAATGGCGGTGTAGGAAGTGAAGCCGATCCCCCAAAGCATCCCCGCGCCGAAGATGGGAAGGCTGTAGTGCCAGAAGTCAGCCACCAGAGTGCGGTTGAAGGCGAAGATGGTCGTGAACTTCAGGCGAACGAAGTTCTTCTGGAGCGAGGAGCCCACGCACCAGCCCAATTCAATGACTCGTGCGCACACGGTCGCCAGCGCCGCGCCTTTGACACCCATGGCGGGCATTCCAAGCAAACCGAAGATGAAGACCGCGTTGAGGAGGATGTTCAGAATGACCGCACCGGAGCTGATCCAGGCGGAGCGCGAGGGGTGGTCGCTGACCTTCATGATGGCCAGGTAGCACTGCGAAACTCCGGTGAACAGGTAAGACCAACTTGCGACCCGCAGATACTGGGCTCCCAGATCGAGCAGAGTGGCGTCGTGAGCGAAGAGCCGCATTAGCATCCTCGGAAAGGAGAAGCATCCGATGAAGAAGGCGGCCGAAACCACTAGCGACTGCCGAATGCTTATGCCGAATATCTTGCCCAGCACCACCTTGTCGTTCTTGCCCCAGTATTGTGCACCGAGGATTCCGAGGCCGCCCACAATCGCCCAGATAATCATATTCTGGACGAACTGGATCTGCGTGGCCAGCGAGACGGCCGACATCGCGTTCTGGTTCACTTTGCCCAACATCAGGGCATCGGCGGCCGCCACCAGCGCCAGCATCAGATTCTGGAAGGCGATGGGGACGGAGAGCCTCAGGAGCTTTCGGTTGAATTCCCGATCGCGGAATAAGTTGCGAATTGACTCCATAAAGAGGAATATGAGGCGGTCAGAAGCGCCGTTGAGAGGCGAGGAAGTCGTCGATCATCGCCCGGGAAATCGACCCTGGCTGCGGGACAGGCGGAAGGGGGTGGCGGATGTCAAACCAGTCGGCCTCGACAATCTCCTCGCCGTCCGGACGGACCTCTCCGCAGGCATATTCGGCGGTGAAGGCTGCCAGCAGGGTATGCGGGAAAGGCCAGTTCTGGCTGCCGAAATAGCGCAGATTTTGCACTTTGACGCCTACTTCTTCAAGGACTTCGCGATGCACGGCGTCCTCGTAGGTTTCGCCGGACTCGACAAAACCGGCGAAATTGCTGAAAAACGGCGTGTTGAAGTGGCGATTGCGCCCCAGGAGGATTTCGTGGTCTCCACGGGTGACACGCACGATGATGGCCGGCGCGAGAACGGGGAACGCCTCGAAACCGCATTTGGTGCAACGCATGGCGCCGTCTTCCGGGTTGAGTCGCATTGACGATCCGCAGCATCCGCAATGAAGGTGTTCCTGCCGCCAAGTCATCAATTCCAGCGCCCGGATTGCCGCCTGTCGCCAGACGGTGCCGCAACCATCGAGGAAGGCGCGCGGGTTGACAATCTTGAAGGGATGCGGCACTGCCGTTTCCGCGGGCAATGCCGCCGCGCCATAGCAGGGAAGTCCGCCAACCTCCGCCGCCATCAGCACATCTTTGAGCGGCACGCCTGCCGCCTGGCATTCCGCGATGGTGGGCAATTGTCCGGATGGGCCAGCGAGGATTTCGTTGCCTGACTTTAATACGACAACGCCCGCCGCAAGGGGCTGTGCCACTGCGGCAGGCTTGGAAAGAATCGGCATCTCGACCAAGGAGTCAGACATGGCGGTCGAAGGATAGAGAAGGGCGCTCGTTCATTGGTTCGTCAGGATTTTCAACGTGTAGTTGGTGGGCTGCTCGTGGAACGCCACCTCGTCCGCGCAGCCTGGCTGGGGATAATTGGCTGAGAGCAAGGTCCATTTCCCCTGCTGAAAAAGGGTATCGACCATATATTGCACCCCCATGTCATCGGTATGGAAACGAACGGTGAGGATTCCCAGGTCGTCAGGGCCGGAGACCTCCTCGACCAAATCCGGATGCGTCTTCTGTACCTGTCGAATAAACTCCTCGGAGGCGAGGTTGCCATTGGCAATCCATACCTGCTCAATCTCCGATGGCAGACGAATCGGCTGGTGCAGGCCAGGGGACATCCTCATGGGACGTCCCTCACTGGAGACCATTGTCATCTCATTCATATCACCATGACGGGAAATGCGCTTCAATTGAAGGCAACGGCTGTCGGCTAGCGAGAAGCCGCCGCGGTCAGTGGCGGCAGGCTGTTCCGGGAGTTCCGCTTGGAGAGGCGGGACGGATGGCATATTGGCCGGCTGGACGGATGGCTGGGCGGAGGCGAGGGCATGGGGCGTTCCGGGCTCGATATTCCGCAGGGCGAGCATTGGCGCAGAGGCCTCCGTGGATTGCGGCACGGAATAGCGGTTCATGTAATTCGCGGTCGTCAATGCGCTGAGCATGGCGACGATGACCAACGCCGCCGCGACATACCAAATCCGCCGCCATCCGAATGAGCGCGAGCCGGTGGATGACGATGCCTTCTTTGGAGACAATTCCTGCAGCAACTGGTCCGCCGCCATCCGCTCTGCCTCGTGGGCGCAGGCGGCCTGGATCTGTTCGGTCAAACGGACTTTAGGTCGGAAGCAGCGCCTGCTGAGGCTGTCCACTTGCCGATAGCCCTCCAGAACTTTCTGGCACTGGGCACAGGAGGCGACATGACTGGCGACCTGCGGATTCGCTTCATCCATCAGGAATTCTCCCAGCTGTTCAGGAGACGGGCAATTGGCTTGAGATTGTGTCTTCTTTTCCATGGTTATCCAGAAAACGGAGAAGGCGAAACGTTCATGACTCCTGTGGCAGTTTCAGTGCCTGTCGCAGCAGTTCCCGTCCGCGATTGATGCGGGACTTCACCGTGCCGACCGCGCAGTCCAGAATCTTGGCGATCTCCTCGTAGTCCAACTCCTGCACATTGCGCAACATGATTGCCGTGCGGTAGCTTTCGGGCAGGGCGGCCATCGCCCGTTCGGTGCGCTCCAGCAAATCCATGTAGGCGGTCTGCTCGCTGGGGGCGGCATCCCGGCCAGGCAGTTCCAGGCGCAGACCGTCATCCTCGTCGGAATTCGGCAACGGGGCGTCAATGGAGACGTTCCGGTTGATGCCGCGGACCCTGTTCCAGCGGAACTTGTTGTTGCAGAGATTCACGACAATGCGGTACATCCATGTCGTGAATTGTGCGTCGCCGCGGAAATTCGCCAGGCTGCGGTAGATGCGCAGAAAGGCGTCCTGGACGACCTCTTGGGCATCCTCGCGGTTTTGCAGAATGCTGTAGGCGAGCTGGTAGGCCCGCTCGGAATGCCGCTCGACCAGCAGGTCAAAGGCATGCTGGTCATGTTTTTGCTGGAATTCCTGAACTAGCTCAAAGTCAGTGGGCATCGTTCTGAACACGGATTATGACTCGTTGTCCATGGAAAAGTTCCCGAAAAACGGGAAAAAGTCAAGCCTTTGCACAATTCAGCCAAAGCCGGGATGCGCATGAGGCGGATGCGGAGGAGGGGAATTCCCCTAGTGACGGGGTTCGCATGTCTTCGGTTTGGACAAGTTATAAAATATAATGACCCAATGGCAAAAACACGGTTCAAATGACAAAACGCCGGGGTCTGGTCACAGTGCGTGGCGAACTCGGCGGGAAACGCCCACATGTGCCAATTGCCTTTGTCTTGACGTGTTTTCGGGCAATGCCTCCCGGGGAAAGGTGAGTCGCCGTTGTCGGCTCGCTATTTCTGCCTGCTTTCGCTTTTTTTCCATGGGCAATAATGCAAAGATGTTGTTTCAGATTATATTGATGAAATCCACTTAAGTCCAAGCATTCTCAAGATGAAGTCTTATCCCATCCTAGCCAAGCAGCAACTTTCCGAAAACGTCTT
>JAFYIW010000174.1 GCA_017538465.1 Victivallales bacterium | reverse complement strand
GCCGGAGTTCCGCGTGAAGCACGCGCGGAATCTCCTCACGATGAGCGCGGAGCTGGAGGCAGGCGAAAGCCGCTCCTTTGAGTTGACGATGGACACCAGCCTTGCGCATGGCGTGCCGCAGGCCGTCCCGGACTTCGCGGCGGTCTCCGCCTGGAATGCCGCGCACGTCGCCGCGGAGGAGCAGGGCGTCGCCACGGTGGATTTCGGCGACCAGACTCTCAACGACCGATTCAAGAGCCTCCAGCTGGTCACCCGGCAACTCTGGTACACGATGGACTGGCCGGGACACGGCACGATTCTCTTCCCCAGCCAGGGCGGCACCAGCGAGCGCTTCTTCATGTGGGTATGGGAGGTCATGTGCGAAATGGCGCCGATGGCCAAACTGGGATATTTCCAGCCCATGCGCGAAATCCTCGAGTTCATCTTCTCGCTGCAGGACGGCGGTTTCCCCTCCGAAGGCCAGTTCACCGACCTGGAGGGCTCCTTGGGGACCACTGGGCCCAAGTGGGCGTGCGTGACCGGAGCCGCGCTTACCATGGCCGCGCAGTATTTCGAGGCATCGCAGGACGAGGAGTTCGCTAGAAAATACCTCGACCCGATGGCGCGCGCGGCACTCTGGATTGTCCGGCAAGTCACCGCGCCGCATCCGCCGGACTACCCGTTCCCCGGACTGATGCCCTTCTGCACCGCATCGGACGGCGATGTCGGGCGTGTGCTGGCCATCACGGACAACTGGTCATGCCTGGGCATACGGCTGGTCGCTCCCATCCTCAAGCGCTTTGGACATCCCGAGGCGGAGCGCATCGCGGCCGTAGGAGAACAGTATTACAAGGACATCGAGGCCGCGATGGTCCAGCTGCGACAGCCGGACGGCTTCATCCCGCGCTCGCTGAACCGCGAGGGCGCGCTCTGCCTGGGCTTCGAGTACTGCGACTCCATCATGCATCTGGCATATTCCGGGCTGATGCCGATGAAGCACCCGCTCCAGCAGGGCTACCTGGCCTGGGCGGAGAAGAACGCCGTGAATGGCTTCTTCCTGGGACCGATGTCCGAAAAGCTGATGTACATCGGCTTTGCGGAGCAGGTCGCCGCGTTGATTTACCTGGCCACCCACCAGTGGAAGAAGGCCTGGTGCGCCATCCAGACCTACGAGAATTACGGCTGCACGCCGGATACCTATATCACCCAGGAACGCTATGACCTGGATGATCCGAACCACACCTCCTGGCAGCCCAACGCCTCCAGCAACGGCCGTCTCCTCGAACTCGAACTGGCGAGGCTCTACTTCGAGACGCCGGACGAGATCATCCTGCTCGGCGGCTTCGCCCCCCACGAGCTTGCCAAGCCGCATCGGCGCTTCGCCATCCACGGCCTCCATACCAAGTATGGAAAAATGGATTTCGAGGCGCAGGACGGCGTGGCCAGCATTTCCTGGGAGAATCCTCCTGAACTCCCGATTTGTCTTCCTGAAAACTGGAAACTCGCATAAATTCATAGTACCATGACAAAACTGAATCTCAATGGCGCATGGCAACTGCGCCGCGCTTCTGAAAAAAAGGCCATCCCGGCCCAAGTCCCCGGCGACAACTACACTGCGTTGAAGGATGCCGGCCTCATTCCCGACCCCTATTGGCGGGAAAATGAGAAG
Source organism: Victivallales bacterium (assembly GCA_017538465.1). Taxonomy (GTDB): domain Bacteria; phylum Verrucomicrobiota; class Lentisphaeria; order Oligosphaerales; family Oligosphaeraceae; genus RGIG1601. The sequence continues at coordinate 963 of JAFYIW010000174.1, read as the reverse complement.
GATGTGCAGTGGGTCTCGCAGGTTGACTGGATCTACGAACGCGAGTTCCAGGCTCCGGCCGAACTGCTGGCGGCAAAGCATGTCTTCCTGAACCTGGACTCCGTGGACACTGTCGCCATCGTGAAAATCAACGGCAAGGAGGTCGGCCGACCGGACAACCAGTTCCGGCGCTGGCGCTTCGAGACCAAGGATGTGCTCAAGAAGGGCAAGAACTCCATCGCGGTCGCCATCCAGTCGCCAATGACGGCAGGCAATGCGAATGATGAACGCCTGAACCACACCATCCCGAGCTACTGGGACGGTCTGAGCACCATCGCCCACTTGAACCTGATTCGCAAGAGCCAGTGTTCGGCCGGATGGGACTGGGGCGTGTCCGTGCCGAGTTCCGGCTTGATGGGCCAGAATTATCTCCAAGGCGCGGAATTGGTGCGCCTGGAGCATGTCTATACCGCCCAGGTGCATACGAAAAATACGTGCAAGGTCACGGTTACTGCGGAGCTGATGGCCTTTGACGATGCTCCCATTGGCGCGAAGGTCCCCGTCGCCTTCCGCTTCGCCGGTCAGACGAAGACCGCCGTCGGCAAAATCCCGCGGGTTGGCGGAGTGTTCAAGGTCGAGGCGGTCTTCACCGTCAAGAACCCGAAGCTCTGGTGGCCAAATGGCTACGGCGAACAGCCTCTCTACGAATTGTCCGTCGAGGCGGATGGCCAGACGGTGACTCGGCAGGTCGGGCTGCGCGACCTCAAAGTGGTCAATGAAAAGGACGAGATTGGCTTCTCGCTGGTCTTCCAGGTGAATGGCGTCCGCGTCTTCGCCAAAGGCGGCGACTGGATTCCCTGCGACGCCCGTCCCCAGGAGCATAGACTGCGTCTATCCTAACCCCCGCACGGACTTGGAGCTCGACCAGGAGGTCGACGATTACAACGACACCATGGACGGGCTCAGCGAGGAGCTGGAGAGGCT
>JAFYIW010000173.1 GCA_017538465.1 Victivallales bacterium | reverse complement strand
CCCAGTTTCATGCTGAACCTGTTCCTGCCGACCTTCGCATTGGGACAGGCCTTTGGGCGCATTGGATGTTTTTTCGGCGGATGCTGCTTCGGCATTCCCTGCAACGCATTCGGGATTCGTTTCCCCGCCGGTTCTTTTCCCTATCGGACCTATGGCGACACTCCACTGTTTCCGGTCCAACTCTGCGAAGGCGTCTATCTCTTTCTTCTCTTCGCCTTGCTGATGACTAAAGTCCAGCCCAGACAACGCGGCGCCTGGTATCTCATCCTCATGCCATTAGGTCGTTTCTTTTGGGAATTCCTGCGGGGAGATGACCGAGGAAGCTTCTTGGGAATGAGCTGGCTGTCACCGGCACAGGTCATAAGCATTGTCTTTGTTGCCATAGGAATTGGCATGCTTCTCCATCATTGCAGGCAAATTCCCAAAGCCGACGAAGGCCCCCCTGCAAGCTGCTAGGGTAGATTTGCCGAATCCCTTGCGCTTTGCGCCCTGCAACAAGCACACACACCACACCAACCATCATCAGACTGCCATGAAACGCACTCATCACATTCTCGCCATGTTCCTGCTGCCCGCGCTCTGCGCGTTCACCCTGGTCAGTTGCGGCAAAGACGCCGAAGAGAAGAAACCTGAGCATCCCGCTGTGGCTGTCCTGAAGGAGTTTTCTGAGGCGGTGGCCCAGAAAGACATCGACAAGATATTCAGCTACATGCCGCCGGCGATGCAGATGTTGAAGGAGGTGGCAAAAAAGGAGATGGAAAAGGACCCCGCCAAGTTTGCGAAGGAATTTGAGAAAATGGCCCCCCAGTTGGGCGCCGTCAAGTCTGTGGAGGAGAAGGGGGAAAATGAAGTCCTGATTGTCTGCGAGGGAAAAATGGAGGGAAAAAGCGTGCTGGCGGATGTCACGATGAAGAAGGAAAACGGGAAATGGGTAGTCGTGTCCGCGAGTGAGCACGAGGAAAAGTCTGAAGAATAAGCTCTTCGCTGTGAGCCGGGAATTGAATTGCCGTTTGGATTCCCGCTGGAGCAACGCAGGGGCGAAATGCCGATTGATTAAGATTCGCGTCCGGAAATGCTTCGGTGCTGTAAGATTTCTCCGTGTGATGCTCAATAATTCTCTGATGGGGCTGCCCATTCGCGGGCCCCAGCGCAACCCCCATCAATCCTCCTGACAATGGGGGCATGGTAATATTGTCAATTTAGAGGGGCGCTATTCGATTTCCAGAAATTTGGGAGCGACGGCGAGGTTGTCGATGCCGGTTTCGGCGATGGCGACGGTGTCCTCGATGCGGATGCCGCCCCATTCGGGGTAGTAGAGTCCCGGCTCGTCGGTGAGGACATTGCCGGCGACCAGCGTGCGTTCCTCTCCTGGGGAGAGGCTGGGGCCTTCATGTATTTCCAGGCCCACGGAATGCCCCAGACCATGGAAGAAGCCGTGATAGACGCCAGTTTCAGGGTCAGTGCCGGTCTCGTAGCCGGCGGCCTTGAAGTCCTCCACGACCATATTGTGCATGTCTTTGCCCAACACGCCTGCCTTGAGGCTGGCCAGGACTTTCTCCTGCGCGGCCAGCACGGTCTCGTAGGCCTTGCGCACGACCTCCGGGGCCTTGCCCTTCACGCGGGTGCGGGTGAGGTCGCCGAAATAGCCAGTCTCTTGGTCGCGCGGAAAGATGTCCATCACAATGGGTTCGTTGGCCTTGATGGGGCCTTCGCCATGCTGATGCGGATCGGCTCCCTGTGGTCCGGGCGCGGCGATGGTGCCCTGCGCGAGCCCGCCCAGGCGAGTGATTTCAAGGTCGATGGCGCTGCGGAGTTCCTCGGCGGTGAGGAGATGCCCGCCGAGATGCAGGAAGCCGTCGTCGCCGATGACGGCGGCGCGGAGCATCCCGTCCGCCTGGGCCAGCCCGGCCTCGGCCAGGCGCTCGGAATGGCGGATCTTCTCAATCTCCTCCGGGGACTTGACGGCGCGTTCCGGACAGAAATTCCACTGGGTCTTGATGGTGAAGCCGGCCTCGCGCAACAGGTCGCCGAAGACCAGCGGGAAGGCTTCCGGAACCTCCCATTCCTTTTCTCCCGTGCCCTGCGCGACGGCGGCGACCTGCTTCACGAACCAATGGCGTTTCCTCTCCTCTTCCGTTTCCTCCGGCAGATGGAAGAACTCCCGAAGCTTTGCCGCGTCAATCACGGTGACACCGGGCTTGCACTGTTTTTGGGCGCGGCCCAGCTCCAGCGAGCCCACGACGATGGCGCTCAGGGCGCCCGCCTGAAACCACAGGATGGGGTCGGGCGCATGAAAGCCGGTCACATACCAGAGGTCGGCGCTCTGGTCACTGGAGGCATAAATCAGACGAGACATCGGTTGGTCAAATTTGCAGTGTGAATTGGTTGGGGGGGGTTTATTGGTTTTCCTCGGTTTTTTCCTTCCGCAACTCCGGGGGGACCATCTGGATGCGGTCGCCCTCGTTCAGTCCGGAGGTGATCACCGTGTAGGACCGCGACCGCGAACCCAAAGTGACTTCGACGCGCTGGCCACTCTCCAGATAGCAGTAGTGCCGTCCGGCCGCATCGGTCTGCACGGACTGGATTGGCACATACAGGACATCCTGAAGCTGCTCGACGAGGATCTCCGCATTCGCGCTCATGCCCGGACGGAGGGCAGATTCCGCGTCGTCGAATTCGATGGCGACCTCATAGACCTTGAGGCCGGGGTTGAGCCAGGCGTCGGCGGACGAGGGCAGCACGGCCTTGGTCGTGACGGTGCCGGAAAAGACATTGCCCGGCAGGGCGTCCACTCGGATCACCGCCTTCTGGCCGACCTGGATGACGTCAATCTGCGCCTCGTTGATGTTGGTCTTGAGGCGGATGTGGCTCAGGTCGGGAATGCGCAGGATGATTTGGCCGTTCTGGATCTCCTTTCCGACCTGGATGGGACCGGAGTTGTCCCAGCGCGGCGGCGCCTCATAGACCACCATGCCGGGGGTGGTGGCGATGATGGTGCAGGCCGCCAGCGACTCCCTGGCCTCGCGCAGACGCTTCTCCGCCTGGATCCGCGTCTGCTGGGCGGAGCGGTATTTGGCCTGCGCCGTGGCATTGCGGATGTTCGCCAGACGCTGTTCGCGCGCCAGGGTGGCCACCGCCTCGCGGCGGGTGGACCAGGCCTTCTGGAAGTCCCGCACGAAGTCGAATTTGATGAAAAGGTCGTATTTCCCCTGGGTGACCTGCAGCGTCTTGGTCTGGCTCTGCACTTCCAGCTGGTCATTCTCGTAGTCGCTCTTGGAGACGAATTGCAGTTCATAGAGCTTTTTGGTGTATTCGAGCGTCTGGACGGCACGGTTGAGCTTGGTCTGGGCCAGCTCGATTTCACTTTTGTAGGTGGTGAGGTCCTGCTGGGCGGAACCGTCCAGCCGAGAATCGAAGAGCAGCGCGGCGATGTCCTCCGGCTCCTCGTCCAAATACAGCGCCGCCAACTCGTCGCCGACGAGCTTCTTCATGTCGTTCGAGGCGAAAAGCACCTCCTGCTCCGCCTTGCGCACCGCGCTTTCGTTGGAGGACTCCTGGACCGCCAATTCCTCCTTGGCCGCCAGCTCCGAGGACTCCGCGCTCTCGAAGGCGTTCTGGCGGGAGTAGAGGTCGTCCTCCTGGTCGCGGGAGTCGAACTGCACCAGAACCATCTTCGCGTCGATGGCCTCCTGGGTGACGACTGTGCCCTCCGGCACAATCTTCAGGATTTTGGCGCTGCGTCCGACCTGCTGGGTGATGGTGATGGAGTCTCGGGTGTCGAGATTTCCCTCCGCCAGCACCGAGATGTCCAGGGGCGCTCGTCGGACCGTGAAGATTTCCTGTGACGCGTCGTCGTCCTGCCGTCGGCATCCGACAGCCAGCGTCAACATGGCGAAAAGAACGGGAAGTGTTTTACGCATGGTCAGTTCATTTCGAGGCGTTCGGTCCAGAGCGTCTGGGCATCGACGTTGAGTTCATCCAGTTGATAGAGAAGCCGCAGCCAGGACATGCGATGGGCGACCAGTTGGCGGGTGAGGCTGTTGCGTGCGTCGGAGAGGTCGTCCTGCGCGTCCAGATAGTCGCGGATGGCGATGCGCCCGTCCTCGAAGAGCATCCGGCTGTTCTCCACGCGCTGCTCGGCCAGCTGTACGGAGAGTTTCTGGATTTCCACTCGGCGGGCGTAGGCCTCGAGGTCCACCCAGGTGCCGCGCAGGGCCTGTACAATCTCGTCCTGGGTGGCGCTCACGGCGCGCTGCTGGCGTTGGCGGGCGATTTGGGCGCGTCGCAGGGCGATGGTCTCCTCGGTGCGGTCCAGCGGCAGGTCGATGTCCAGCCCGACCGAGTATTCCGCGTCGCCGAGCCGCGGGGTGGAGAGGCGGTTTCGGCGGGCGCTTCTGGCGGTGGCGCTGCCGGTGAGGTTGACCTCCGCCCGCATGTCATCCTCGGCGATGCGGATGGCGCGTTCCGCGTCCGCGAGCTGGTCTTGCTGGGTTGCCAGGTCCAGCCGCTGGCTCAGCGCGAGGGCGATGGCCTCGTCCAAGGTGAATTGGGGGCTTGGCAGGGGTTTGGTCAGCAGGTCCTGCATGTCGGCGGCATCGACCGTGATTTCCAGGTCCAGGGGGATGGCCAGCGCGATTTTGAGGCGATCCTTGGCGGAGCGCAGATTGGCCTGGCAGGTGACCAGGTTGGATTCGGCCGTGAGGACACGCTGACGCGCCTGCCCGATGTCGATCTGCGTGACCTTCCCGCCGAATTCCCCCATCGCCTCGGAACGCTGCGCGGAATACTGGAAGCTGGCCAGACTTTGCTCCGCGACGCGGAGGTCGGCCCCTGCGTTGAGCACATCATAATAGAGGTCGGCGATGGTGATGAGCAGCGCCTCGCGCGTGCGCACATAGTGGCGCAAGGCGTAGATGAGGTTCCGTTCGGCCTGGGTGAGCGGCTCGCGGGCGACCAGGGCGCCGCTGCCCCGCAGCAGTGGCTGGTTGACGGTGAGGTTCGCGATGGTCTGCATGCTCACCGAGTGGTCGCCGCTGAAATAGCGCAGGGTGGAAAGCGCCAGCGAGCCGGCGATGCGCCCGCCCGACAGCAGCCGCTTGCTGAAACCGAGGCTGCTATCCGTGGAGAAGGTGGTCTCCGACGGGTTTTGCTTTATGCCCAGCAGCGCGGAGAGGTTGTTGGTTGGATTCCACTCCCAGCTGTGCTGGGCGCTGCGCAGGGACAATGCGGAAAGATAGAGGGTCTCCTTGGCGGTCTGGTATTCGCGGCTATGCCGCGCCGCCAGCTCCAGCGCCTTGCGGAGGTCGAGGGACAAGGCGTCGCCGTCTTCACCGGGAACAAACGGCGTGTAGCCGTCAATGTCCAGCCGTTCCGGCTCGATTTCTTCTCCGAACTGGATTTGCTGCGCCTGGTCCAGCAGGCCGGCGACCTCCTGGTCCAGCCGGGTCAGGCGTCGCTGCGTGGTGCAGGAGGCCATAAGCAGCAATAGCATGCCGGCCAGGCCTATGCTTTTCAAGAGGCCGTTGGTGATAATGCCATGTAGGAGGCCATGCGTCATGGTCTATTCTACCCAGTTTTCAAGTTTCAGTTTGGGCACCCGGGAGAAATGCGTGATGTTGTTGGTGACCAGCGTCAGATTTTCGGCCAAAGCGGCGGCGGCGATGAGCATGTCCATCGTGTCGATTGGAGTGCCTGCGTTGGTGAGGGCAGTGCGCAATTCCGCGTAGGCCTGGACGGTTGCTCCTCCCCAGGACAGACAAGGCACCAAACCACAGAAGTCCAAGACCTTTTGAAGCAGGTGGTCATTCCCCAGTTTTACGGCACCATATCGCAATTCCGCCGCAGTTATGGAGGAAATGAAGACATTGCCGCTGGTCTCGGCAAAGCGGGCATTCACCTTGGGGTATCGGCCCTTGATGATATAGGAGGCGATATCCGTGTCAAGCAGGTACAAACTCATTGGAACCACTCCCGGTCACGCAAGTCCTGCAATTCCTCCCGATGGACATCGAAATCCGGAAAGGCTGGTTCCGACAGGAATTTCTCCAGCAGTTTCTTGCGGTCAATCGGCGAGAGGATGATTTTGTTGCCCTTCTTCTGGATTTGCACCTCCGGAGTGTCGAAGCGGTATTTCTTGGGGATGCGCACGGCCTGCGAACGGCCAGTCATGAACACTTTGGCGGTTTCCATATTGAAGTCTAAAGTCAAAAGTCTAAAGTTTAAAATCACTCGTTCCGAGTTCGTTGCAGAAATCCGGAAGAAGCGGAACGATATGAATTATTGATATATACTTTTTTACCCAAAAAGTACACATCGTTAATATATATCATCTTGACGGCTTTTACAAGTCGAAGGTGAGCTGGTTGGGGTCGTGGCAGGGACTGCGCCGCCCGCGGCGTTTGGTCTCGGCGAGTTTCGGGCGTTTGGCGTCCTCTTCGTCGAATTCGTTGTTCTCCAGATTCGTAAGCACCTGGTCGGCGCGGTCGATGACGATTTTCGGGATGCCGGCGAGCCGCGCGACGTGGATGCCGTAGCTCTTGTCGGCGGCCCCGGGAACGATTTTGCGCAGGAACATGATGCTCTCGCCCTCTTCCTTCACCAGCACGTTGTAGTTCTTGATGCCGGGCTTGGTGAGCGGGAGGTCGGTGAGTTCGTGGTAGTGCGTGGCGAAGAGGGTACGGGCCTTGGCGGACGGGGTGTCGTGGAGGTATTCGGCGATGGCCCAGGCGAGCGAGAGGCCGTCGAAGGTGGAGGTGCCGCGGCCGATTTCGTCCAGGATGATGAGGCACCGCGGGGTGGCGTGGTTGAGGATGTTGGCGGTCTCGACCATCTCGACCATGAAGGTGGACTGCCCGCGCGAGAGGTCGTCCGCCGCGCCGACGCGGGTGAAGATGCGGTCGGCCAGGCCGATGGTGGCGCTTGAGGCGGGGATGAAGGAGCCCATCTGCGCCATCAGGACGAGCAGCGCGACCTGCCGGATGTAGGTGGATTTGCCCGCCATGTTGGGACCGGTGATGAGCCCGATCTGCTGGTCGGTGGTGTTGAGCACGCAGTCGTTGGGCACGAAGGCCGAGCCCTCGGCGTGCGCGTCCAGCACGGGGTGCCGCCCGTCCCGGATTTCGAGAATCGGCGATTCGGCGATGGCGGGGCGGGTGTAGTTGTAGCGGATGGCGTCCTCGGCGAGGGCTCCCAGGCAGTCGATGTTGGCGAGGGCGCGGGCGGTGGTCTGAATCACCGCAATCTGCTTCACGACGGCCTCGCGGAGCTGCCCGAAGAGCTCGAATTCAAGGGCCTGCGCCTTCTCGTCGGAGCCTAGCACCTTGTCCTCGATTTCCTTGAGTTCGGGGGTGATGAAGCGCTCGCCGTTGACGATGGTCTGCTTGCGCATGTACTCCGGCGGCACCAGGTCCAGGAAGGACTTGGAGACCTCGATGAAGTATCCGAAGACCTTGTTGAAACGGACCTTCAGGGACTTGATGCCAGTGCGCTCCTGCTCCTTGAGCTGGTAGTTGGCAATCCAGTCCTTGCCCTCGGTGGAGGCTCTCCGCAGGAGGTCGAGGTCCGCGTTGAAGCCGTCGCGGATCATCCCGCCGTCGTGGACGGCGACGGGCGGTTCGTCCACCACCGCCTTGGCGATGAGTTCCACCAGCTCGGGCTGTTCGGAGAGCTTCTCGCATTCGTCCAGAAGCAGTGTCGCATGGGCGTTGTGGAGAATGGCTTTGAGGCCGGGGATTTCCTCCAGACCGCGCCGCAGCACGATGAGGTCGCGTGCGGAGGCGTTCGTGCCCACGCTGAGGCGCGTGACAGTGCGCTCGATGTCGCGCACGGCGGAGAGGGTCTCGCGCAGTTCGGAGAGGAGCATCGGCTGTCCGGCGAGGTCCTCCACGGCGTCCAGCCGCGCCTCGATGGCGGGCTTGGACTTCAGGGGACGCAGGACCCACTCGCGCAGGAGGCGTGCGCCCATGGGGGTGATGGTCTTGTCCAGCACGGAGATGAGGGTGTTGTCCTTGCCGTCGGCGAAGATGGGATCCACCAGCTCGAGGTTGCGCTGGGAGATGCGGTCGAGCACGAGGCAGTCGTCGGACTGGTAGGAGGCGATGGCGGTGAGGTTCGCGGCGTCCTTGCGCAGGGTGTTCTGGGCGTAGTGGAGGATGGCTCCGGCCGCGCCGATGGCGGCTTCGTAGCCGCGGCAGCCATAGCCGTCCAGCGACGCGACCTGGAAATGGCGCAGGAGGTCGCTTCGTGCCAGTTCGACGTCAAAGTGCCAGTCCTCCACGCTGGTCCAGACCAGCTGCTGCGGGAGGTCGGCGGGGAAGCCCTCGTTCTGCCAGCGCGAGAGCAGACTGGCGGGGGCCAGGCATTCGGCGGGCTTCAGGCGGTTGAGTTCGACCTCCAGCGCTCCGACGCCCATGGGGATTTCGGTGATGCGGAACTCGGCGGTGGAGAGGTCGAGCGAGGCCAGCCCCCAGCGGTTTTTCATAGGCAGAAGCGCCACGAGGTAGTTGCTGCGGTTGGACTCCAGCAGCGTGTCCTCCATCATCGTGCCGGGCGTGATGATCTCCGTGATGTCGCGCTTCACCAGGCCCTTTGCGAATTTCGGATCCTCAATCTGGTCCGCCAAGGCGACCTTGTAGCCGCCCGCCAGGAGCTTCGGGACATACTGCCGAACCGCACGGTAGGGGATGCCGCACAACGGCGCACCCGCACGGCTGGTCAGCACGACGTCCATCAGCGGCGCGGCGATCTTTGCGTCCTCGAAGAACATCTCGTAGAAGTCGCCCATCCGGAACATCAGCAGCGTGTCCGGCGCGAGCTGACGTTTCGCCTCGGCATACTGACGCATCCCCGGCGTGAGTTCGCCCGACAGGCTGGCGTTTTTGGTTGGTTTGGATTCAGACATATTTAGGTGAAGTACTCCACGTCGGGATTCAGGAATCCATATTCGTAGATTTGCGGAAGGAGCTTTTCACGCAGGGCGTCGTGCGCGGATTTCAGTGCTGCGAGTTCGGCATTGGCAAGTCCAGCGGCCTTAAGGGCCTGGCGGACTTGGTAGATGCCGACGTCCCAGGTCTCGATATGCCAGTCCATCCACTGCGTGTTGCAGAGTTGCTCGTAGAAGACCTGGTAAAGTTCCTTGGCGGCGTCCAGGAGTGCCTGCGCCTCGGAGGAGAGAGCATGCGCCTTCAGCCATTTGGCCAGAAAGCGGTCCTCGTTGGCGGCGGAAAGCTGCAGCGTGAGGTCTGACAGGCCGCACTTCCATTTGCGTATTTCACTCAACTGGAATGGAAACAGCTGATTCTGGATTTGCCAGACACTGTCTTGGTATTGGATATTGCGCAACGAGACTGCGTAGTTGGAGGGCGCGAAGGCACTCCAGACCACGCAATCGGTCACGAACTCCTGCGGCAGTTCGGCCGTGGGTGCATAGAAGGAATCGCGGTCATTTGTCCAAGCCTTTTGTGGAATTCTTTTAACCGTATGGATGACCATTGCACGGTCGAAATTCTCTTGCGTGGCCGAAAAAGCCCCCGCATTTGCGTATGGAGCGGCCAGGATGAAAGCGCTATTCTGGTGCTGGAAATCATCGCCTTTACTAGAGACAGAGCAGAGGAAACCAGGCGCGATGTGGTTGCGCTGGTCCTTGTTCTCGGTCATCAGGTTGAAGGGACTGACAAACGTGGGCATGACGGACTTGCCATCCCACTTGGGACGCGGACACCATTTGTTGAGCATCGCGGTGCGCTCAATGGAGTAAATTTGTTTCAAGCCGAGTTTTTCCTGGTTTGCCGAGAAAACATCTGCCCTAATCTTTTGAGCATTAAGATGCTTTTTCTTATGTAAATCCCAGATGAAGAACGCCACAGGAAAATCTCCTGTGGAGCCATAGAAGCAAGAACTGGGGAAGATGAATCCGCGCTTAAAGACATATTGGAAGAATCCATCGCGGATTTTCTGATCGTTGTTGGAAGTGATGTATTTCAACTTAGAGAAGAGGCAAAGCCGCGTGTCTTTGTCCGCAAACTCCTTAGAGATTCGGAAGAGGAATTGGGTGAAGAGTTCACGGCTGGCCTCGCCATAGTCTTCGTCATGCATCCATTCGCGGATGGCGGTCTTAGAGACGTTGTCCTTGGAACGCTTGCCAGTTTCGCCGCTTTTAGTGTTCGCGGTGGCGAAGGGAGGGTTGATGAAGACAATCCACTTAAGCTTGGGATTCGCCAGATCGGCCGCCAGATTCGCCGGCATTTTGCGTTTCGTGCCGTAGGACAGTTGCCCCGCGAGCAAGCCGACATCATCATTGAGATAGTCATATTGGAAACAAGTCGCTCCAGGGAAAATCTTCTCGCAGTATTTCGTATCGTCCTCCTCCAAGGTGGAGATGTAGCAATATGGCAATGCGGAGCTGGGCAGATTGAACTCTAGATTTCCGGTGCCGGCGGCCATGTCCCAGAAGCGCCATTCGCCAGATTTCCACCATTCCTTGCCAATCTCCCGGCCAAGGTACTGCAGCCCCTTGGCGGCGAACTCGACAGGCGTGTAGAACTCGCCAGTAAAGCGCCGACGGTAGTCCTCGGTGAGGCGGTCGGCTTTCTGTCGCATCATCGCCATCTCCTCTGGCGGAATGCGTTCGAAATTTTGCCAGAAGTGCTGATAAAGGGTTGGTTGGACGGACTTTCGGATGAAATTGCCATCGCCCGTGACATCAAAAAGCACCTCGCCATTGGGGCCAAGGACAGATTTCCCCTGTTCCAAGTCGGCGAAGAAATACTCGGAGACCTTGCGGCCGTTGTGGACATATTTGCCGAAGAGCTTCTCCCAGTAGTCATAGACCTCCAGGAAGTTCTGTTCGGTGATGACCTTCTTGTCGAGGTCGGTGAAAAGCGACGGGGTGAAATTCCTGCGTTCCTGTATTTTCTCGATGAATTGCTTTTCCTCCTCTGGAAGCGTCCAGTCATAAACATGCAGTTTTTTGCAGCATTCGCATTTGGCGATGGCCGCGCAGAGTTTTGGACAGGGTGTGGAGGGGGCGCGATCCCAGTCATAACGGTCGTCCTGCTCGGCATAGAATTTTGCGAATTTGCTGGTGCGAAGCAGGAAACCGGACTTCTTATCTGCAATGCAAATATTCGGCGGGAGCGGCGACTTTACGACGCTGAACTTCAATCGCCGTGCGTAGTACATCGTCTGGGCGATGGCTTTGGCCCGCTCGTCGAGGTTCTGGAAGTTCCGCTCATATTTGAACTCGTAGAGAATCGCTTCGGTGTAATGGTCAATTGCACCAAGCGCATTGAGCTTCATCCCGAAGAATCTGCAGAACTCGGCCTTAATTTCCTCTTCCTTTTTGCAGGCTTGAAGTGCTTGGTAGAGGCCGTTTTGGGGGATTTTGGGGGATTTTACCATGAGAAACAATCCACTATTTCAGAATTCGATTGGCGGCGAGGACGCCAGAAAGGAGCGCGCCGACGATGCCCAGGAGCCCCTGGTCGGTGCCGGCAAGGGCAAGGCCCGGAACACCGGTCGCGCCGTCCGCGAATTTGTCCGGCGAGCCGTAGATGGCGCCGTTGGCGTGTCCCGTGAAGCGATGGAAGGTATGCGGCGTGTAGAGGTCGAGGAAGCGTGCGTGGCCGGCGAGGCGCGGGTAGTAGGCGCCCAATTGCGCCAAGAGCGTCTGCGCCAAGATGGACTTGACACCAGGAGACATCGCGTCTCGACAGAGGTCATTATGAAGCGGTCCCAGACTGGCGACAGGCGCGCTGAGGCGGAGCATCCGGGTTGGCGTCACGCCGATGTAATTGTCTGGCACGCAGACCAGCAGGGAATCCGTCGGGGCGTTCGACGACATCGGTCGGAAAGCGAAGTTCGGTTCCAGGCCGATGAACTGCATGCAGTCGGTGAGACCATAGGCGGCCGCCGGCTCGTCCAACTCGAAGAGCGCCTCGACGAATTGGACCTCGCCAGGCTGGACTTTTGACAATGGTACGGGAACATCGGTGTCGCCCAGCAGTTTCCGCGTTTCCACGGCACCGATGGTGGAGAGACAACAGTCGGCAGTGAAAACCTGTCCTGAATTATCCAGAATGGACTGGAATTTTCCAGAGTTGTCCAGGTTGATTTTCGTGACGCCACAACCTAAATGAAGTTCGGCACCGGTTTCCAGAAGGCGTGAAGTCAGATGTTCGATGACGGGGCGCATGCCGTCTTGTGGTCGTGCGAAGCCCTCGATGAAGATGCTCTTGAAGAGCGTCGCAAAGGCCCCGAAGGGCATCTGGTCACCCCAGGCATTGCCGAAGAAGAAGACGGGGAGGCAGAGCAGGTCCTGCAACCGCTTGGATTTCAAATGCTCGGCCAGTACCTCGCGGGCGGTGCGTTCGGGTTGCGGCGCGTCGGCGTAGGCGCATTGTTCGATGCGTTGCAGAAGTGCCTCGAAGCCCGCCTGGTCCTCGGGGAATTGCTTGACGACGCGCTGCCGGAAGGCCTCGAAGTCGTTGTCCAGCAGCAGTTCGGTGGTTCCACAACGAATGGTGGAGTGGCTCTGTGGACAGAGCCGCAGGTCTTCCCGCCGCAGCCGCAGTTGCCGCAGGATGCGGTTGAGCGGCGCGGCGGTGTCTTCAGAGGACGCGAAGTTGGTGAAGGCGTGCAGGCCAGTGTCAAAGACACGCCCGGAACGCTCGTACCAGGAATTCAGCCCGCCGGCCTTCGTGTGCGACTCGAAGACGCCCACGCGCTTCCCAAAATGCGCCAAACGGATGCCGGCGGCCAGGCCAGAAAGCCCCCCGCCAATCACAACGACATCGTATTTTGGGGAGTTGAAAGTCAAAAGGGTAAAGGTTAAATTGTCGGGGCTATAGGCTTGGAAACGCCCTGCAAACCAAACTGAAATTTCAAATATAATACACTCGGGGAGTTTCTCCCGCATACATCATAGCTGTCCGGTTAAAAAATTTCCCGCGAAACACACGAAATACACGAAAAGCGCATGGCCTGCGCTGGAAGGTGAAGCCTCTCCGGCACAGCCGGACCCAAGTACACTTCCACAAAAAGCAGCCGCGTAGCGGCGAAAGGAAGCTAGCCTGGGCTGGATTCCTGCGCCGCTTTGCGGCTTGAATACCTCCTGGAAAACCCTTCAACCACTTGCCAAGTCAGATTCTTGTTTTGATTTCAAGAATCCGTATCAGGCAGTCTGTTGGGTGCCTTCTTGGGGAACAAAGCTTTCACTTTAAGCCTTAAGCCCCGAACGGCCTATTTACCTAGTCTGCGAAGAGCCTCCTGCGCCTCCGCAAGCCCATGGTCTGCGGCCATGCGGAACCACTTCGCCGCCTCCTGGTAGTCCCTCGGCACGCCTTCCCCGTTGGCATACATGACCCCGAGGTTGTACTGCGCCTCCGCAATCCCCTGTTCGGCGGCCTTACGGTACCATTTCACCGCCTCTGCGTAGTCCTGTGCCACGCCTCGCCCGTTGGAATAGGCAAGCCCGAGGTTGTACTGCGCCTCCGCAATCCCCTGTTCGGCGGCCATGCGGAACCACTTCGCCGCCTCTGCGTAGTCCTGTGCCACGCCTTCTCCGGTGACATACAGGATCCCGAGGTTGTACCGCGCCTCCGCAACCCTCTGCTCGGCATCCCCCTTCTCGGCGGCCCCCTGCTCTGCGGCCAGGCGGAGCCACTTCGCCGCCTGCAGGTAGTCCTTAGGCACGCTGTCTCGTCCAAAATAATACATATTGCCGAGGTCAATTTGGGCCTCTAACTCTCCACTTTCAGCCCGTTTGACAAGTCTCTCCAATTCATCGGTGTATGCTTCTTTATAAATCCAAAAGAATAAGATTCCTATAATCAGAATAATCACCCAAAATAGTTTACTGAATCCTTTTTGGGAAGAAGAAGGGGTGTCCTCTGAACTTGATGAAGACGAAATGTCTTGGCTATTCCCATTATGAACGGAGGGGCTAGGCTGTTCCTCAGAGGTCTTGTCACAAGAAACATGGTCTTGAGAGGTGGATTTCTCGGAACAAGTGGAAGTGGAAGAGATTTTCTCTTGGTTTTCTGAATCAGTCATTTTTAGTTCTCCGTTTTTAGTTCTTCGAACGAGTCTTATTAACAACAACAATCATGTCGTTTTTTCGTCTGGCATCAAGCTCATTCATTCCAAAACGCACTTCTGCACTCACTGACGGTTGAAATGGGAATTATATCGTTGAGTTGCCTGGTTCCCGGAAATCTTCAGGAAACCAGGCAAATTAAAGATTAAATCCCTTTTTTATCCATTATTCCACCATGCCAAAGCACGTGAAATAAGAACGATAAAAAAACCGATGAAGAATAGAATAATGCCACCAATAGGCATTTCCCCGTTCGTGAAACTATTTACACCACTTATAGCTCCACAAATCGCAATAAATGCGCCCAGTAATTGGCCGGCTTTCCATTCTTTGGAAGTCTTTTCAATCGTCTGGACTTTCGGTGGAGATGATATTGCGGCTGACTGCTGGGCATCATTATTTTCTTCAAAAGGATGTCCGCAACCAGGACAGTTTTTGGCAAATTTTGATATCAGTTTTCCACAGTCAGGACAATTGATGAGATTGGGATGCTCTTGATTGGGGGAAGAAGTTGAATTTGAGGCCGCATCAAGTACTTCAGCTGTCATACGGAACGTATTATGACAATTGCTGCATTCGACCTCTTCTCCAACAACAGGCTGGTCCTGTATGATTTCCTGATTGCAGAATGGACAATGGATTGATGTGCTCATTAGTAGTATTTGATTCGTATTTGATTTCAAGAAGTTCTGGTAATGCAACAGCACAACCCTGCGGCGGATTTGAAGAGCGTCTTGGTGATACAATCGGCCCCCTGCCCAAAAGAGAGAGATT
>JAFYIW010000172.1 GCA_017538465.1 Victivallales bacterium | reverse complement strand
GGTCGCCGGAGGAGAAGCCGGTGTGAATCGAGAGTCCACAGAGCAGTGCCAGGCCGGCCAGGGCCAGCGCAACGGCCAGCCAGATGCCCCACGATATCCGGCGCTTCAGGAAGAGCCATCCCAATAGCGGCACGATGATGATGTAGAGGGTGGTGAGGAAACCCGCCTTGGCGGTTGTCGTATATTGGATGCCGACCTGCTGGAGCATGCTCGCGACGCCCAGGAAAACGCCGCACGCCGCGCCGCCCAGCAGAAGACTGCGCCGTTCGGCGGGCGACTGGGCTTTTCCCCAGAGGCTTGGCCTTTGATGTCCCAGCAGGTCCAACAGGACAATGCAGGGCACCAACGCCACTGCGCCGATGAAGGAGCGCAGGGCATTGAAGGAGCAGGGCCCCAGGTGCTTCATCCCGACGGACTGGGCGGAGAAGGCCAGTCCCCAGATGAGCGCCGTCAACAACAGCGCCAGCACACCGAGGAGTTCTTTGCGTTTGGTGGGGTTCATGAACGGTATCGGGCAAACCGGAAAAGACAAGCCATTAATATAACTGGACAAATCTCCCAAGTGCCAAAATACACTTATATTTAGGCGAAAAGCAGGTTTGTCTTTTCACTCCATCATCATGAGGTAGTCATGCCCACGAAGAAAGCCCCCGTCTCCCCCAAGCGCTTCTACTATTTCAACTCGACCCACTGGGACCGCGAGTGGTATCAGCCCCTTCAGAAATACCGCCACTACCTGGTGCAGAATGCCGCCGGAATCCTCGATGCCCTAGAGCATACCAAGGGCTTCCAGAAGTTCGTCTATGACGGACAGACCATCGTGCTGGAGGACATCTGCGAAATTCATCCCGACTGGCGTCCCCGCCTGGAGAAGCAGATCAAGGCCGGACGGCTCATCGTCGGCCCGTGGTATGTGATGCCGGACGAGTTCCTGTGCACGGGCGAGGGCATTATTCGTAACTTATTGATAGGAAAAGAGTTATCAAAGTCAT
Organism: Victivallales bacterium; assembly: GCA_017538465.1. Lineage (GTDB taxonomy): Bacteria > Verrucomicrobiota > Lentisphaeria > Oligosphaerales > Oligosphaeraceae > RGIG1601. The sequence continues at coordinate 12,321 of JAFYIW010000172.1, read as the reverse complement.
TCTGCGGCTCGGCCTGGCCGGTGATGTATGTCTGCGACATCTTCGGTCACATCGCGCAGACGCCGCAGATTGCCGCGGGTTTCGGCCACGAGCTGGCGGTCATCTGGCGCGGCACCACGCAGGAGTTCCCGCCGTATTTCCGCTGGGAGTCTCCGGACGGAACGCAGTTGCCCACGATGAAGCTCTCCAGCACTTGCGGGTACTGCTCGTTCACGCTGGAAGTGAACAAAGTCTGGGACATCGACGTGCCGGAGGCGCAGTTCAAGGAGAACTTCGCGAAGCTGATGGAGAACATCGGTCCCTACTTCGGCGAGGGCGTGGCGCTGCTGGACGGCTGTGACCACCAGCAGGTGCATCATCAGACTCCGCAGTATCTCAAGTGGATTCAGGAGATGTACCCGGAGGCGGAGGTCATCCACAGCGACTTCCGCGACATCGTTCCCAACGAGTTCGGCGGGAAGACGAAGCGTCCGGTGATCGCGGGCGAGCTGATCCACACCTGCCGGAAGGAACCCAACAACACCTGGATGATTCCGCACACGCTCTCCAGCCGCTATGACCTCAAGCAGTGGGAGGACCGCTGCGCCGACCGCCTGGAGCTTACGGCGGACATCGCGCAGGCCGCCGAGGTCGCCCGGGGCAACGCCGAGAATGTGCCCTTCCTCAAATACGCCTGGAAGCAGCTCGTCAAGAACCATCCGCACGACTCCATCTGCGGATGCTCCATCGACGCCGTGCACCGCCAGATGCTCGCCCGCTTCGAGGAGATTGACCAGGTGGCGGACGAACTCCTGCTCGACCCGCGCAACGCGGACTTCGAGCGGCTGACCGGCACCGACATACGCCTCTTCGAGTATCCCGCCGACGAAAATGGCGACTACCTGGTGCGCCTCTACAACCCGCTGCCCTTCGCACGCGACGAGGTGGTGAATCTCACGCTCTCCTTCCCCGCCGGGAAGTATCCCGCCACCTGGAGCGAGCCCTTCGGCTACGAGTTCCTCAACGCCTTCCGCATCTACGACGAGAACGACAAGGAACTGCCCTACCAGTTTACCGCGCCGCCCCGCCGTCATCAAAGCCAGCGCATCTACCGCGTGCATTTCACCTTCTGCGACGACTATCCCGTCGCGCTCCGTGTGAAACTGCGCGCCTGCGGCTGGACCACGCTGAAGCTCCGCAAATCCGCCACGCCCGTGCGCTACCAAGTCAGCCAGCTGACCACGCGCGGCAGCGCGTCGAACGGCCGCCTGGAACTCACCGTCAATGGCGACGGCACCATCTCCATCTTCGATTTCAAGACCAACAAGGCATTCCTGGGACTCAACCAGTTCGTCTTTGACCGCGACATCGGCGACGGGTGGAACTACGTGAAGCCACAGGGTACTGCCATGCAGGTGGCGGGTGGCGTGGTCGAGCGAATCTCCATGGCGACCGACGGACCTGCGGAGACCGCCTTCGAGGTGGTCACGCGCTTCACGCTTCCACGCGAGATGCTCTTCGCGGGCAATATCCTGGAGCATTACGATGGCCTGCGCGAAAGCCCCGACCAGGCGGATTTGGTGGTTAAGGCGACCTACACCTTGGCGGCAAACTCGCCGGAGGTCAGGGTGGCGCTCGACTTCACCAATACCATCAAGGACTATCGTCTGCGCATGGTGATGCCCACGAATATCTCCGGCGACTACTACGCCTACCAGAATTTCGCGGTCATCCGCCGCAAACCTGGCCGCGAGAAGGGCCGTTCCACCGAGGACTGGCTTGAAAGCGAACCCCTGGAGAAGAACTTCTCGCGAATTGCCTGGAAGCGCGACGATGAGGGCGGGCTGGCATTCATCGCCAAGGAGGGCCTCCACGAACTCTCCGCCGACACCGATGCCGAGGGTGCGCTGGTGGTGACGCTCCTGCGCGCCTTCCGACGCACCGTCCACACCAATGGCGAAATCGACGGACAGCTCCTCAAGCCGCTGCACTACGAATACGCCTTCCGTGCCATCGCCCCCAAGGACACCACGGCCGACCTGATGCGTGCCGCGCAGGTTCTCCGCGCGGGCGTGCCCATCCAGTATATGATTCCGCAGTTCATGGCCAAGAAGGAATTGCCGCAGGACGAGAGTTTCCTGACCATCGAGGGCGACCTCGCGCTCTCCGCGCTGAAGCCCGCCGAAGACGGACAGGGCAGGGCGGTCATCCTGCGCGTCGAGGCCCTCTCCGACAAGCCTGTGAAGGGAACCATCCGCCTTGCCAGGCCCGCGAAGGTCACGCCCGTCCGGCTGGACGAGACGCCCATCGGAAAGACCTCCAAACCAGTCACTTCCTTCCAGATTACTGGCGCTCCCTGGCACCTCCAGACCTATCGCCTGGAGTTTTAGGTTAAAAGTCGTCCGACGTCTGTCGTCCGACGCCCCGTCTTGACGTCTGCCGTCCGTCGCCTGACGTCCCCGCCTTGACGTCCGACGTCCGTCGCCCGACGTTTGACGTCCCGCCCTTGCCGTCCGACGTCTGTCGTCCGACGTCCCGCCTTGAAGGCGGAATCCGAAGCCAGGATTCGGGTCATTCCGGCAGACCTGCGGTTTCGGCGGCGCGTTTCTTGTCATCTGCCTTGACGCGGCCATCGGCGGCAGAACGCCGTGAATGCCCCGGAGAGTTTTGCAATTGCCTCAGAAAGCAGGCATATAGTCCTGGATGGCACGCTGACCGCCTTTGCCAAGTTGGATCATTTTCCTGACGCCACGAAAATGATTATCCATTTGGATTCCAACGCATTGACATGACTCCATCGCGCGCTTTACGGCGATTTCGAAGTTCTCCCACTTGGAATAGCCCAGCAAGGTCATCAAATCCCTGGCGAACCAGTATTCTATTTTCTCCTCTTCGACAATTTGGGCAATCTCGTCAAACGAACTCTTCAAACTCATGATCTGGTTTTTGTCCATCGGTTTCTCCTGGGGTTAAGTGTCATCTTTGCAGCCCATAGTCAGGCACCCGAGTCTAATATAGTGCTTGAAAGACGGAATGCAAATATAAAAAGACAAAAATAAATATGCTATAAAATACCAAAAAAAGCAAAATTATCTATGACTTTATCTTACTCTTTGAGAAAACCGCACCATGCGGCGGACCAGAGACCTGCCGTCCGCCGTCCGCCGTCCCGCCCTGTCGTCCGCCGTCCGACGTCTGGCGTCCCGCCCTGTCGTCCGACGTCTGGCGTCCCGCCCTGTCGTCCGACGTCTGGCGTCCGACGTCCCGCCCTGACGTCCGTCGTCTGTCGTCCGACGTCCCGTCCCGACGTCCGACGTCCGTCGCCCGATGTCCCGTCCCGACGTCCGACGTCCGTCGCCTGACGTCCCCGTCTTGACGTCCGACGTCCGTCGCCTGACGTTTGACTTGCCAAGAATATTCGGGTTGGGCGCAATAATTCTCCTTTATTCATTATATTACTGAGTTGACGCAAGGCGACAACAGAAATCGCTTTCCCGTTTAACTCACCATGAAGAAGATTTCCCTTTGGCCGAACAAGCCCGAAATCACCACCTCGGCGGGCGGCCCCTCCATCACCTGTTTTCTGCATGAAGAACCTATGGCGGACGGACTTCCGCGTCCCGCGATGCTGGTTGTTCCAGGTGGCGGCTACCACTGCGTCTGCGAGTCCAGCGAGGGCACGCCGATTGCGCGGCATTTCATGCAACTGGGCTACAACTGCTTCGTTTTGGACTACCGCGTGTATCCCGACGGTGTCTTCCCGAATTGCGTGGCGGATGCCGCACGGGCGGTGAAGCTCATCCGCGCGAACGCCAAGCAATTCGGCATTGATCCGCAGCGCGTGGCCGGCGTGGGCTTCTCGGCTGGCGGGCACCTCGTCGCCTGTCTGGGCACCGGCATTGTGGATGAAGTCGAGGCCTCCGTCGGAGATGACGCCGATGGCCATTCCGCCCGCCTGGACGGAATGATCCTCTGCTACCCCGTGACCTCCTTCCGCAAGAAGGACGGCCATCTGCAGTCCGGCGTGGGATTCCTTGACAAGCATCTTGAGGCGTTGGGCGATAAATACGACCCCGCCAACCGCCTGGACGAGAGGACCCCGCCGACTTTCCTCTGGCATACCATGACCGACCAGATGGTGCCCGTCGATGGCTCCATCGCCATGATGCACGCGCTGAAAGACAAGGGCGTGCTTTTCTCCTTCCACCTCTTCCCCCTCGGCGACCACGGGATGCTCCTGGCCAAGCAAACCGACGCCGAGGCCTGGCCGGAACTGGCCACCAAGTTCCTCCTGGCCGCCTGGAGAAAACGCAGTGCCTCCCCGGAGGAGTTCTGGCGTTGCTACACCAACGCCACCCAGATTGAACTGGAGAAGAAAGCAGGATTGGCGGAGGGATAGAAATTTCGCCGCGAAGGTCGCACAGGCTTGCCGTGCCGAAGTCCATGCGGACGAAGGCAGGAGCGTGTCCTGCCCAAAACGACAGCGAGGCGCCTCCGCCACGCATTTCTCATTTCTCATTTCTCATTATCGGAATGCATACTCCCTACGAAATCGCAAAGACTCCTCCCTCGTGCAACCGACCAGTGCCATTCTGGAGCTGGAATGACAAGCTGGAGGCGGAGGAGTGCGTCCGTCAGATTGAATTGATGCACGAGCAGGGCATCGGCGGTTTTTTCATGCATGCGCGTGGCGGATTGCTCACGGAGTACTTGTCCAGGGAGTGGTTCGAAGTCACGAATGCCTGCATCCAGGCGGCGGAACGTCTGGGCATGAACGCCTGGGCGTATGACGAGGACGGGTGGCCCTCCGGCTTCGGCGGCGGCCTGGTCAATGGCAAGGGCCTGATCTATCAGCAAAAATACTTGCGGATCAAGGAAATCAAGGATGCCAAAGAGGCTGCGGAAGTCGAACACCGCATTGCCGTTTATGATAAAAACGGCCAGATGGTAGCCAATGCGGACAGCCTCCCGTCGGAGGGTGGTCTGGCGGCCTATTTCGAGGTCAATCCCTATTATGTGGATACTCTTGACGGAAAGGTGATTGCGGAATTTCTCCATTCCACCCATGAGAAATACTACGATGTCCTGCCGCAACCAGAGCGCAAGGCGATGCGCGGTTTCTTCACGGACGAGCCGCAGATTTCCCGAAACGGCACGCCCTGGTCATTTATTCTGGAGACCGAATACCGCCAGGCGTATGGCGACGAACTGCTGCCGCGTCTTCCGCAGCTCTTCTACGAAATCGGAGATGACTATCGCCAGACGCGCCACCGTTTCTGGCTGTTGATCACCCGCCTCTTCTCGGAGAATTTCATGCACCAGATTCAGAACTGGTGCCATGCGCATGGCTGGCAGTTGACCGGACATCTGGTGCTGGAAGAAACACTGCACCACCAAATTTGCAGCAACGGTGTCGCCATGCCGCATTATGAATACTTTGACATCCCTGGCATGGACAATCTTGGTCGCTATTTCACGTGGGTGACCTGTCCGCTCGGACTCTTCAGCGCCGCCGCCCAGACGGGGCGTCGCCAGATCCTCTCCGAGACCTTCGCACTGTGCGGCTGGGCGGTCTCCTTCGCCGACCTCAAGTGGCTGGCGCAGTGGCAGTACGTGCATGGCGTGAATTTCCTGTGCCAGCATCTGGAGGGCTACAGTCTGCGCGGCATCCGCAAGCGCGACTACCCCGCGTCGCTTTTCATCCATCAGCCGTGGTGGGACTACTACAAGCCCTTCAACGACTACTTCAGCCGTCTGGGCACTCTGCTGGCGGCGGGCGACGTCCACTACCGCACATTGCTCCTCCAGCCTGGTGCCACCTCCTTCACCAACTACAACGACCGCGACAACGGCAAGCTGGATGAATACGACCAGGCTTTCCACGCGCTCACCGACCTGCTGGAGGCCAGCCAGGTGAACCACCATTATGGCGACGAGGAACTCATGCGCCGTCACGGCAAGGTTTCCAAGGGCGAACTCGTCATCGGCGCACAGTCCTACGATGTGGTGATTCTGCCGAAACTCTCGAATCTGGGCGACGTTCAGTTCACGATGCTGAAGCAGTTTGCGGAGCAGGGTGGTCGAATCTACGGATTGCGCAATGACTTGGAGCATGGCTTCTATGTCGCGGGAGTGGACCATTCCGGCGATGCTCTGCTTGCCAAGGTGCAGTGGTTTGACTCCGCCGAGGCTCTCGTGGCGGCGTTGCCCGCCGACTGCCGCGCGGTTGGTCTGCGGACGCCGGAGGGCAGGGCGTTGCCGGACCTCAATGCCACCAGCCGCTCCTTTGCGGACTTTGACGGCAAACCCGCCGTGCTCTACTACATCGTCAACAACAACCGCGAGAAGGCCTTCAAGGCGGTGATTCGCATTTCCGGCAAAGGACTGGAACGCTACGATGTCTCCACTGGAGAAGTGGTCCCGCTTGCCTATCACCGCGAGGGCGACGTCTGCGTGCTGGAGCACCGCTTCGAGGCCGTCGGCGACTTGGTGCTGCTGGCACGGGACTACGAGGTGCCCGCCGCTGCTACCGAGGTGCCCGTCGCTGCTACATTGCCGCTGGGCGATGCTTGGCAAATCGTCGGCTCCACCGAGAATCTCCTCACGCTGGACCACTGCCGTTGCGAGGCGGAGGGCAAGGAACTCTTTGCGCACGAGTATGTCCTGACTATCCACGACGAGCTGCTGAAATTCGAGCGGCCGCTGCCCATTGTTCTGGAATACGCCTTCGAGGTGGATGAGCAATTTGCGTTGGGGACGCCGGTGGATTTGCTCGTCGAGCATCCGGAACGCCAGAAGATTCTGGTGAATGGGCAGGCGGTCAGCAATGTCGCTCAAGGCTTCTTCCGGGACAAGGCGTTCGAGCGCATCGCGATTGGCCCGCAACTGAAATGCGGCCGCAATGTCATCCGTCTGGAGGGCGAGTTCTTCCAGACCGAAGAGACCTACGAGTGCATCCGACGCGGCAAAATCTTCGAGAGCGAGAAGAACAAGCTCTCCTACCACAGCGAAATCGAGGCGGTCTATCTGGCGGGCGACTTCGGCGTCGCCACGCCAGGCGTCTGGCAGGAGCTCACGGCGGACTCCACCCGCTATACTGGGAACTTCGCCTTGACCGTGCCATCCAAGCTGGTCCAGGGGACTGACGTGGGGCTTTGGGGCAGGCCGTTCTTCTCTGGTGCCCTTGAACTGGAGCAGACGGTCGAACTGACGACTGAGGAAGCCAACAAGCAGTATGCCGTGCGGTTCAGCGAGGTCTTCGCTTCCGTGCTGGAAGTCACAGTCAATGGACAGTGCATCGGCGCCCTGACAATGCCCGACTACGAACTGGCCATTCCTGCAGGAATGCTGAAGCCAGGGGCGAATGTCATCCGCCTAAAGTTGGTGACCAGCCTACGCAACATGCTCGGTCCGCATCACCTCCAGGACGGGGACTCCCACGGTGTCTGCCCGTACCACTTCTACAAGACGCCTGGCGGGGTCTTCACCCCGCACGACGCGGCTCCCTGGAATGACGGCTACTGCTTCGTGAAGCAAGGCGTAAAAACAATTCGTAATTCGTAATTCGTAATTGCCGTCCTGTAGAGTAGTCCCCAACTTGTAGAATTCCCTTGCGGAGTTGCGAAGGAAAATGCAACAGGAATCCCCAGTTTACTTCGATCGCGCCAGCGGCAAGCTCTGCCATGAGACCGTGTTGGGCGACAAATGGCTGCGCTGGGCCTATTGCTCGCCGATTCGGGGGCTTTTGCGCTGGCCGCTCTTCGGATGCGCCGCCTTCTCGCGAATGATGGGCTGGTACCTGAACACCCGCGCATCCACCAAAAAAATCGCCCCCGCCGTGGAACAGCTGGGAATTCCGATGGACGAGGCGGTGGTGCCGGCAGGCGGCTTCCGTTCGTTCAATGACTTCTTCGCCCGTGCGTTGAAGCCCAATGCACGGCCTTTGCCGGAGGATGCCTCGAAGGTGATTTCTCCCGCGGACTGTCGCCTGACCGTCTTTCCGAATATCCCGGCGGGCGTGGCGGTTCCCGTGAAGGGCGTGCCTTTCTCGGTGACGGAGCTGCTGGGGAATGAAGGGGCGCAGTTCGTGCGACAGTTGGCGGGCGGCAGCCTGATGGTCTGTCGGTTGTGTCCCGCCGACTACCACCGCTACCACTTTCCGGATGCGGGCACGACGCTGAGATACTGGCGTCTGCGCGGCAAATACCACTCTGTGAATCCCTTGGCGCTCTCCCTGGGTTTCAAGGTCTTTGCCGAGAACCTGCGCACCGTGCGAATCATGCAATTGGCACATTCGGAGGCTCCATGCGCGATGATTTCCGTCGGCGCCTTCGGCGTGGCTTCCATTCATGACAACGAGGCGTCCACCTTTGCCCGTGGCGACGAGGCGGGCTTCTTCACCTTCGGGGGCTCCACCGTCATCATGGTCTTTCCGCCAGGTGCCATGCGTTTTGACGACGACCTTGTCGAACACAGCGCGCAGGGCATCGAGACTCTCGTGAAGGTCAATTCCGCCATCGGAACCTGGATGCGATGATTTTGCTTAATAAATAATTGTAGTAAAGGAGTTATTATGAATAGATTGCTTTCGTTCATGGGCTTCGCTCTGATTTTGCTTCTGGCCGGTTGCGCCACCGCTCGGAAAGAGCCGGTGGACATCTTCGCCGTCAACCCGCATCGTCCGCCAGTGATGCCGGAGACCTACACGGTCCATCGTGTCTCCGAAAAAGTCGCCTCCAGGCTGCTGCTGGCTGGCTGGGAGGACTATCGGTGGGAGGCCGCCGAGACGCTCACGCTTACGAATTTCCGTCCGGAGAGCAAATTCTACTACGTGACCATCCAGGTGAAACTCCTTCATGACGGCAAAAACATCTACGCGATCTACCACACGGACAACGACCGCTTCGTCATCGCAACGCATTCCCTCAACAACTCGGATGTATGTCTGGACACCTGTGCGGAGTTCTTCTTCCAGCCTCAGGGCGCCAAGTGGTATGGCAACTGCGAGTTCTCGTTGTCGGGTGCATATCTGACGCAGTTCCATCCAGATGCGCAAAATCCATGGATGGGCGAACGCTACCTTGCGCCGGAGCATCAGGCGTTGGTCGAGATGTACAGCGTGTATAAACGCATCATCTCGCCGGAGATGCCCGGTCCGGTCAAATGGTCCATCAACTTCAAAATCCCGATGGCGGCCTACGAACCCTACGGCGGTCCCATCGGGGATCTCTCCGGCCAGAAGTTCATGGCGAACTTCTACCATTGCGCGGATCTCTCCAGCCATCCCCGATGGGTGAGCTGGGCGCCCCTGCCGTATCTTGCCTACCATATCCCCGAGTGCTTCCAGGAAATCATCTTCGAATAAGACCAGGTCACAAGGTCAAGTCCCGGATGTCCCGGATGTCCCGGATGTCCCGGAACCAGAGACCTGACTTTAACCTTTAACCTTTAACCTCTAATATTTATGGGTTTAGATGCCAAATACCTAGTCAAGAAAGCCACGAATCCACCATCCCTGGATGCCCTTTGGGATGATGCGGACTGGGCGAAAGCCGAGACCGTCCAGATCGCATGGGTGCACGCCGCCAGCGCGAATGCGCCGCGTCCCGTCGTCCAGGCGAAATTGCAATATGATGCTGCGAACATCTACGGCATCTTCAAGGTGGACGATGTCTCCGTGCGTGCGGTGAAGACCGTCTTCAACTCGGATGTCTGCCATGACTCCTGCGTGGAGTTCTTCTTCCGTCCCGGCTATGACCAGGGGCCGTATTTCAACCTGGAGATGAGCATCGGAGGGACCTGCCTTTCCTCGTTCATCCGGGATTGGACGCGCACGCCCACCGGCTTCGTGGACTTCACCAAATTGACGCCGGAGGACGGTGCGCGCCTAGGCGTGCGAAGCACCCGTCCCGGCATCATCGACCCTGAGGAATTCTGTCCGCAGACCTGGCAGATGCGCTTCCAGATTCCCCTGGCGGTGCTGGAGAAGTACTGGGGCGCACCACTCGCCCTGCGCTCCGGCACGAAATGGAGCGCGAACTTCTACAAATGCGGCGACAAGCTCGCGCATCCGCACTGGATGGCCTGGCAACCCTTGGAGCCGCTGAATTTCCACCAGCCTCAATTTTTCGGGACGATCCTGTTTGAGGATGCGTGATGGAATCACTGGGCCGCTTTGGGAGGATTTCAACCCCTGACGTGATTCCCGATTGCGTTTGTTCATCATACAACCCACCGCGAATAGGCAAAGTTACAACACCACACCATGATGCATGACTAATCTGTGCGCGTCTGCGTGAGACATGCAAATCCCTCAGAGTCTGCAACGCATTCATCAAACACCACACAAATTACGGAATCGTATGCCTAATTTCATCTTCAATCCTGACTTCGGCGCGAATGCCGGAAACTACAGCATCAACACGGCGGTTCCCGCCGCCACGCCCGCGTCTTCAAAACCAGTGCCTCCTGCTCCAGCGAAAACCACGGGCGACCCGGATTTGGCGCCGGGGCAGAAGCGTCCGGACGGCGCCCAGAAGTCAATTTATGGAGAAATACCACAAATCCCTGTGTTAGATGCAGTTGATGGTATTAAATTTGACTTCAACCACGGCATTCGGATTCTCTTCCCCCGCAACGACAAGACCTACCATGTCACCTTCATGGACATCGACACGGGGGTCATCCTCTACAGCAACGACACCCAGCCCGGGGCCTTCATCACCTCCGTCAAGAAGTTCTACATCAAGTTCCGGCTCATCATCCACGAGAAGGGCAACGACAAGCCGATCTTCCAGCATGACATGGACTTGAAGGACCAGGAGGTGATGGTGCAGCTGCCCGTGGGCACCATCGGCGACTCCATCGGCTGGTTCTCCTACGTCGAACGCTTCCAGAAAAAGCACCAATGCAAACTCATCTGCGTGATGACGCCCTGGATCGCCACGCTGGTCAAGGACCAATACCCCGACATCACCTTCATCGCGCCTGAGGACACCGTCAAATACCGCCCCTACGCCTCCTACTACATGGGACTCTTCTTCCGGGGCGACGTGGACAACCAGCCCATCGACTTCCGCTACATCGGCCTCCATCGCACGGCGGGATACATCCTCGGACTGGACGGCACGGACCTGGACGACCTCCCGCCGCGCTTCAACCTCTCCGCCCCGCGTCAAATCCAGGAGAAGTACGTCTGCATCGCCGCGCAGTCCTCCAGCCAGGCGAAGTACTGGAACAACCCCTTCGGCTGGCTGACGGTGGTCAAATTCCTGAAGGACAACGGCTACCGCGTGCTGTGCATCGACAAGGAGAAGGTCCACGGCATTGGCCTGCATTGGAACTACATCCCCTACGGGGCGGAGGACTTCACGGGCGACCGGCCCTTGCAGGAACGCGTGGACCTCATCAAGGATGCGGACTTCTTCATCGGACTCTCCAGCGGGCTCTCGTGGGTGGCGTGGGGCTGCCAGGTGCCCATCGTGATGATTTCGGGCTTCACCCATCCCACCAACGAGTTCCACACCCCCTATCGCATCATCAACTACCATACCTGCCATTCCTGCTGGAATGACATGCGCGAGAACTTCGACCACTTCGACTTCCTCTGGTGCCCGCGCCACAAGGGCGACGACCGCCAGTTCGAGTGCACGCGGCTCATCTCCCCCGAGCAGGTCATCGCCACCATCAAGAAAATCCCGACCTTCCGACCGGCGGAGAACTGACTTTCCCATAGCCGCACCCTTTCAGATACCTAGACCTAGGAGAAACGTGCAATGTCCACTGTGACCGGAGCAATCGTCGAAAACGAAGTTTTTAATGTCTTCAGCGGCGTGACGGCGACCGAGACCACCGTCAACAGCTTTGGCAGCGTATGCGTTTATAGCGGCGGAACGGCGACCTCGACTGCCATCAATGGCGCCGGAAAGTTGTTTGTCTTTGATGGCGGTACGGTGACCGATACCACCGTCAATATCAGCGGAGGCATTTATGTCACCAACGGCGGCAAGGTGACTGGCGCTCTGACCCTTGCCGACGGCGCGACGGTCGAAGTCGATGCAGGCGTCATCGACTTCGACATCTCGGGACTCACCCCAGACAATGCGGTGCTCGTCAACGATCTTTCGCTCATCGGTGGTACTCCTTCCTATACCATAACGGTATCCGAGACGCAGGAGCTCGGAGTCTACACCCTCGCCGGGGGCGCGGCGTCCTTCGCCGAGACCGTGACCGTCTTTACCGACCTTGGCGCCGACCTCGGCACGATCACCGTCGGCGGTACGCTGAGTTCGGGCGATTACAATTATACGCTCGGCAACGAGGGCGGCACGCTGTCGCTTGCCT
>JAFYIW010000171.1 GCA_017538465.1 Victivallales bacterium | reverse complement strand
ACGAGTTCAGCCTCCAGGACAGCCGCGGCGTCGCGGCGCTGGAACCCAGTGATGGCTGGCCGGCGGATGACCGGCGATTCTTCTGGGCGCAGCCCGAACCGCCGGCGCCGGTGTTGCTTCTCCTTCCGGACGGCGCCGCAGACGGCGCACTCGCCGATGAACTGGAGTTCTTCTTCGAGCGCGCACTGACCTCCGAGCGTGACGGGGCGCCCCCCCATTTCCAGACGCATCCATTAGGCGCCAGCGCCCTCCCCCTCGTGGACCTGCAGAACTTCGCTCTGGTGATTCTCGCGGGCGGAGCGGAACGTCTCCCGGAAGAGGCCGCGCCACTTCTGCAGGCCTACCGCGCCGCCGGCCGCAGCATCATCTTCCTCCCAGGCAACGCGCCCGTCGCCGCCTGGCGTTTTCTGCAAAACGCCGGTCTGCTGACCGCCTCGGAGCAGGGGCTTCTCCGACATTCCACGGGCATAGGCCCATTGCCGGAAACCTCACCGTTTACGCGAATCTTCCCGCCCACGACGCCCTCCGACCTGCACCTCTTCCCCATTCGGCAAGTATTGCGCGTCTCTCCCGCGCCGAATGACCTCGTTCTGCTCCGTACCCTGGACGGCCATCCGGCATTGCTTCAGCATCATGACGACAATCCCGGCTCGCTCTATGCCTTCACCTTCGCCTTCCAGCAGGCAAACACCGATTTCCCCTTGACGCAATCCTTCCTGCCCATTCTCCGCGAACTATGCACCGAGGCCACGTGCGCCCATTCGGCCACGCTACGCCTGAACTGCGGCGACATTTTCCCGGAAACGCATGCCTTGAATGGCGCGCTTCTGCCTCTGCCGCCAGACCTGACCACGCTTCAGCCAGGCTTGACGCGCCTGGGCAACCATCCCGTGGAAATCAATCCCCCCGCAGTGGAATCCATTCCCGAAGCCACGGATCTGTCCGACCTTCAAAGAGTGCTGCGAGCAATTCCCTCCGCCCCCCTCGGCGCACCGCCTGAAACTGCCTCCCGATTACCGGCGGGCGCCCGCAATCTGCAACGGTGGTGTTTCGCGGCGCTGGCCATCCTGGCCGTCTTGGAATTGCTGCTTATGCTCTGCGGCGTCCCCGTCTCCCGCAAGACCGAGAGGCATTTTTTCCATACCCTATGGCATTGAGCCGCGGAGAACGCGCCCCGGCGCCCCTACTTATTCCACGTGCGCCGTGCTGTTCCAGCTGACGAGCTGCCAGCCTTGCGTGGCCAGATGATATTGAAAGCGGCAAATGGCGCCATTCTCCACCACGCCATCGCTGTTGCCGCGGCGCAGTTCCCCCACAATCATCCGCAGAATCATCCGCAGCGGCCCCCCGTGGGTGACCAACAGGACACGCTGCCCGGCCTGGTGCCTGGTCACCAATTCCCCCAGGCAGTCCTGTACCCGTTTGAAAAGCGCGGACCGGGACTCGCCATTGGGAATCTCCACATTGGCGGATGACTGACAGACCTCCTGCCAAATCTCCGGATAGCGCTCCGCGCATTCTCCACGGGCAAGTCCCTCCAGCACACCAAGATGCCATTCCCGCAAACCCGCCAATGGCTGAATCTCGACATTCTCGTGTCCCGCCGCCTGAATAATCCGCGCCGATTCCATGGCGCGCGGAAGGTCGCTGGCGTAAATCGCGTCAAATGGCACGAGGTAGAGCCTTTCGGCCGCCAGCATCATCTGCCGCAGGCCGGTCTTGGCCATCACGCCGCGCCCCTGCCCCTGGATGACTCCGCGCAGATTCTCCTCCGTCTCGCCATGACGGACCCCCCAGAACTCTATGACTTCATGATTGGCAACCCCCATGGAAGCCCTCCTCCGGAAATCAATGGCCTTCCGGCCGCGAAAGACAATCCCGCTTCTCCTTCGGGAAAAGACGCGAGGAAGCCAAGTGCCAGCGGCACAGCCGATAGAGCAGCCCATACCATAGGCAGCCCAGACCGTAGATGCTGGAGCGCCGGAAGTTGATGCTTGACGCCTCGGCGAAGTATTTGGTGGGACAGGAGACCTCGCCGACGATGGTGCCGCTCCACAGCACCTGGCAGAGCATCTGGTTGTCGAAGATGAAATCGTCGGAATTCCCCTCCAGCTCCAAGGATTCCAGCAATTTGCGTGAAAAGGCCCGATAGCCGGTATGGTATTCGGAGAGCTTCGCGCCAGTCAGGACGTTCTCCACCAGGGTGAGGAGACGGTTGGCGACATATTTGTACCAGGGCATCCCTCCTCTGAGGGCGTGGCCGCCCAGAATGCGCGAGCCAAGCACGCAGTGGTTCAGGCCATTGCCGATCATCGTCACCATCGCGCCGATGAGCAGCGGGGTGTACTGATAATCCGGATGCACCATGATGACAATGTCCGCGCCCTGCTCCAGGGCCAGCCGATAGCAGTTCTTCTGGTTTCCGCCATAGCCGCGGTTGACGGGATGGCGGAAATAGGTCGCCTCCGGAAGCGTCCGCGCGACCCGCTCCGTCTCGTCACGGCTGGCGTCATCCACGATGATGACGTGGTCCACGAAAGGCTGCGCCATGACCTCCTGGTACGTTTTCACCAGCGTCGCCTCGGCGTTGTACGCCGGCATCACCACAATGACTTTCTGGTTCTTGAACATTTTGAAGTTTACTGGGCGGAACGCCCGTTGGGGGCCCCAAATGCAGCAGCTATGACCGGGGATGCGTCTTGGCGTACACCGCCATGAGCTGCTGGATGTTCACATGCGTGTAGATCTGCGTCGTGGCCAGCCGGGCATGCCCCAGCAGCTCCTGCACGGAACGCAAATCCGCGCCCGCCGCGAGCAGATGCGTGGCGAAGGAGTGCCGCAGTTTGTGGGGCGTCACTTCTGGGGGCAAGCCTGCGGCGGCCACATACTGCGCGAAGGAGCGCTCCACGCTGCGGGCAGTCAGTCGTTTCCCCTCGTAGTTCACGAAGAGCGCACCCGGCGCGGTCGGCGCCCCCAGACCGAGCTCGCCCCGGCGGCGCAGATACGCCATCAGGGCATCGCGGGCGGGTTCTCCCAGCATGCAGATGCGCTCCTTGCGTCCTTTGCCAAACACACGGAAAAGCTGCCGGGAAAAGTCCACCGCCTCAAAATCCATCCCCATTGCCTCGTTCACCCGCAGCCCGCCCGAATAGATGACCTCCAGAATCGCATGGTCCCGCAGGCCCAGGAAATCCGGGTGGGGGTATTT
>JAFYIW010000170.1 GCA_017538465.1 Victivallales bacterium | reverse complement strand
TGAGCGGCCTTTGCTGGGGCGTTTCCACCGAGCCAATGGAATCGTGAATGAATTTGTGGCGGACACCCGCGAGATGACGTTGCAGGAACTGATGATGACGCCGCCACTTTTTGCCCATCTCTACCGAAAAGGCATTTATCATCCGGATATGCATTTCAGAAATGTTTTATATCATCCCGCCAGCCATCGGCTGATTCCCATTGATTACATGGGATGCAATTTCCTGAAGGAGCCGAGCTGGGAGGCGCTGTTGATTGAATTGGCTCGCTTTCTGCATACGGGGCATGCCGATGAGTCAGCAGGGAGGGCATTTACCCAGGCCGTGCTGAACGCGCTTCCGGAATTGCGCCTGGATTCGGAAAGGGCATGGAAATGCATTGTCCGCCTTTGGGAGCTCCGCATCACCACACATCAGTATCATCACCCGATTTTCCTGCCCGAGGAATTGCGGCGGGAGACGATTGGAGTGTAGTTGCCTTTGGGGAAACAACAGAGGGATGATGCCGGAAAAAGGTGCCGTGGAACTACCAAAAACGCAGGGCTCCCGCATGACCGGCGGCCAGGAGGCGCAAAAGCAGGCGGTGCTTGAATTTGCCATATTGGCGCAGCACCGGAAATAGATGCTCGTGGAACAACGCCGAGGGCAACAACGTCTGCAGGTGGCGCCTGCGTTCACCACCATCGGCGGAGAATTTCCTCAGCGCCCAGAAATATTCGGCGGCCTTCGGTGCGGCCAGGCGGCGTGGCTGTTGGGTCCTCTGCGCCAAATTGTCCAAAGCGGTGATTAGGAGTTCCAGGCTATGAAGGCGCTTCTCCAGGGGAATCGCATGCACGCACGAGGCGGGATTCTGGCGATAGCAGTAGACCTCCGTGTCATAGTCGATGGCCACTGTGGGACGCACGGCGAGAAGATAGGTCAGCGTGAAGAGCGTGTCCTGGGCATGGCGTAGCGCGGCATCAAAGTACAATGCCTTTTCACGCAGTTTCGCAACGGGGAAGAGCTTCGCCCAGCAGGTGCAAAAGATGTCTTGGTGAGGCCAGAAGGCGTCAAGGCCGTCTTCGACGGGAAATTCAAATAGGCCTGTCTGACGGCGGAAATGGATATCGCCCGCTTCGCCTGTATCGGAATACTGCCTGGCGTTGGCGCATACGAAATCGGCTCCAGAGCGTGCCTGCAACGCCAAAAGGGATTCGATGGCATTGGAGGGCAGCCAGTCGTCCCCGTCCACAAATGCCACCCATGGGGCTAGGGCGGCGTCAAGACCAGCATTGCGGGCCACGGAGACGCCGCTGTTCTGGGAAAGGTAAATCCCCTGAAGCCGAGAGTCCTTTGACTCAAACTGACGAATAACCTGTGCCGTGTCGTCTGGCGAACAGTCATCCACTGCGATAATCTGCAAATTGTCGTGGGTCTGCGTGAGGACACTCTGCAGGGTCTGGGCGAGATATTTCCCGACTTTGTAGCAAGGAATGACAATCGTTACGTCTGGAGTCATTCTGAATATTGCAGCGGATACATGGAAAATGGGAAACCCTGTAAGACTGCAGAGTCGGCCCTCCTTCGCCAAGGCTGCGGAGGGCAATTTTCGCACTGAGTGCGAAAATTGGTGGGCGATGGGGGACTCGAACCCTCGACATCAACGGTGTAAACGTTGCGCTCTAACCAACTGAGCTAATCGCCCCGGAAAAGTCTAAAGTCTAAAGTTAGTGGATGAATGTGAAATGGGAAAAGAGTATGTGATTGACGCAGAACTCGAAACTTTACCCTTTACCCTTTAGACTTTCAACTTCAGAGTAGCCGAATGGTTCCAGGGAGAAGGAGCCTCGTCCTCCGGAGAGGCGTGGCAGTGCCTTTCCGAAGCCGAACATCTCGGCCAATGGAACCTGGCAGATGATCTTGCGCATGTTGCCCAGCTGCACCATGTCGTTGATGATGGCACGGCGTGGCTGGAGATACATCGAAATCTCTCCGACGGTGTCTTCTGGTGCCAGAATCTCCAATTTCATCAGCGGCTCCAGCACGATGGTGCCCGCCTGCTGAAAGGCCTGGTTGATGGCGTCATTGACCGCGCCGGCCACTGCGCCTGGCGTGGTGGTGTCCGCATTGAAGACCAGTTCGCGCAGAGTCGCCTGCACGAAAATCATCGGGTAGCCTTCCAGACCGCCGGTGCGCAATCCATCATGGAGCGCCTGGAGGCCGGAGTCGACGAGCGCCTTGGGGATGAGTCCGCGCGTCTTGTTTTCAATCTGGAAGGGCTCGCCATTGCGCCCCAGAGGCGCGAAGTCCACGGTGATTTCCGCGAAGAATTCCTGGTCGCCAATGGCGCGGTTGAAGACGGTGTGGACGGTAGTGGACTGCTTGAGCGTCTCGCGATAGGCGACACGAGGTTCGCCCGTGCGGATTTCCACGCCGAAGTCGGTGGAGACGCGCTTGAGGGTGACTTCCAGGTGCAATTCGCCCATGCCGGAGAGCACCCGCTGGCCAGTCTCTTCTGCTGTGGAACGGCGCAGGGTCTGGTCTTCGCGGCAAAGCAGATTCAAGGCGTCGTCCAGCTTGTCCTTGTCTTTGGAGAACTTGGGTTCCACGACCATCGAGATGACAGGCTCGGGGAAGACGATGCCGCCGAAGACGAGGACGCGCTGGGGGGCGCAGAGGGTGTCGCCGATGCCACAGCCTTTCAGACCAACCATGCCGACAATGTCGCCAGGGCCAGCTTCCTCAATCTGCTCGGTGGATTTGGCGTAGATGCGATAAAGCTGACGTGCGCGGAGCTTCTCGCCAGTCTGCCCGTTGACCAACTGGTCGTTGGAGTGAAGCGTGCCAGAGTAGATGCGCACAAAGAAGAGGTCGGCGGTATTGGAGGCGTTGATTTTGAAGATGAATCCCGCAAAGGGTTCTTTTGCATCGGGATGGACTTCGGTCTCCTTGCCGGTGCGCCGGTCGGTGGCGGGCGTGGCGGTGACGTCCAAAGGGGAGGGCAGGTATTCGGCGACCGCGTCGGCCAGCGGCTGGATGCCGATTTCGCGTTTGGCGCTGCCCAGGAAGACGGGCACAAGTTTGCGTTCCAGCGTGAGCCGGCGAATCTCGCTTTGGAGCAGCTCCAGCGGAATTTCCTCGCCTTCTAGATATTTGGCAGCGATATCGTCGGAGTGGTCGGCGACCTTTGCGATGAGTTCCTCACGGGCGATTTCGGCGGCTTCCTGAAGTTCGGCGGGAATGGGCTGACGTTCCAGCTCTTCGTTGCGTTCGCCGTGGAAATGCAGATACTCCATCGTGAGCAAATCCACCATGCCCTTGAAGGCGCTCTCCTCGCCGTCTGGCAACTGCATCGGCAGGGCGACGTTCTCGAATTTGAGGTTGATGGACTCGCAGGTGCGGGAATAGGAGGCTCCAATGCGGTCCATCTTGTTGATGAAGGCGATTTTGGGCACACCATAGCCATCGGCTTGGTGCCAGACCTTTTCGGACTGCGCCTCAACGCCCTCCACCGCGCTGAAGATCACCACCGCGCCGTCAATGGCGCGCAGCGAGCGCTCGACTTCGGCGGTGAAGTCAATGTGTCCAGGAGTGTCGATGAGATGAAACTCGTAGTCTTTCCAGGGGATGGTGGCGGAGGCGGCCATGATGGTGATGCCACGCGCCCGTTCGTCTGGCAGGAAGTCCATCACCGTGGTGCCATCGTCAATATTGCCATACCGATGGGTCAGGCCAGAGAAGAACAGAAGTCCTTCCGTGGTGCTGGTCTTTCCGGCGTCGATATGCGCGATGATGCCAAGGTTTCGAATGCGGGATAAGTCGCTGCTCATAAGCTGGGAGTGAAAGTGGTCAGACGAATTCGCTTAATATATTGCCCCAAACGTGTTTTGAAAAGCTCTATGGTCTCTTTGCGATGACATCGTTGGAAGAAATGTTCTCTTGACCTGAAAAGATAAAAACGCCGCGCAGGATGAAACCTCGCGGCGTTGGAAATCACATTGTCTGATAATCCCCTCGCTTATTGTTCCGGCGCAGGCTCCGGTGCGGGCGCGGGTTCCGGTGCGGG
>JAFYIW010000169.1 GCA_017538465.1 Victivallales bacterium | reverse complement strand
GAGGAAACGCTGAAGCACCTGTTCGTCAATCACCTTCCAGAGTTCGGGAGTGACGACGGGAGCGGGCGAGTAGGCGCCCATGCCGCCGGTGTTGGGGCCCTGGTCGCCATTGTAGGCGCGCTTGTGGTCCTGGCTAGAGTCGAGCGGCTTGATGGTCTTGCCATCGCAGAGCGCGAGGATGGAGGCCTCTTCGCCAACGAGGCAGTCTTCCAGGAGGACGCGGGCTCCGGCGGCACCGAAAGCACCGTCAAAGCAGTCCCTGACGGCCTGTTCCGCCGTGGCTAGGTCATTGGCGACGACGACGCCTTTTCCCGCGGCCAGGCCATCGGCCTTGACCACAATGGGCGCGCCGTGCTTTTTGAGATACTCCAGGGCGGCCGATGCGTCTGTGAAGACGGCCGCATCGGCGGTGGGCAGACCGTGGCGATGCATGAAATCCTTGGCAAAGGCCTTGGAACCCTCAAGCTGGGCGGCTTTCTTGTCCGGGCCGACGATGCGCAGCCCGCGTTTGCGGAAGGCGTCCACGATGCCTTCGCAGAGCAGTGCCTCGGGACCGACCATGGTGAGGCCGATATGGTGTTCTTCGGCGAACTGCGCCAGGCCTTCCGGGGTGTTTTCCACCACGGGAATCGCATTGGGCATGCCTGGGTTGCCGGGTGCCCAGTAGAGTTTGCCCGCCAAGGGGCTCTGCATCATCTTCCATGCCAGAGCGTGCTCACGCCCGCCGCCGCCGATCAACAGGATATCCATCATTTGAAGTTTCAAGTTTAAAGTTTAAAGGGGAAAGTTTAAAGTCTAAAGGGAAAGTCGATACCTCTCATTCCTCATTCTTCTCGGTGCCGGAGGCACCGGTGCAAAACCTGCCATTTCTCATTTCTCATTCCTCATTCTTCTCGGTGCCGGAGGCACCGGTGCAAAACCTGCCATTCCTCATTCCTCATTTCCCTTTCGTGCCCACTAAAGCAAAAAAGCCCTGCTTGGGGGAACCAAACAGGGCTTACTTTAGATCGGTCAGGCAAATCCCATTATTTGTCTTCGAGGGCGGCGCCGACCAGAGAACGGAAGAAGCGCACGACCTTGACATTTGGGGCGACCTTGGCCAGACAGGTGTGCTCGTCGTCGATCCACGGCATCTCCATCAGGCAGATTTCGGTGAAGCGCTTGTTGAGCTTGCCCTGGAGAATGCCCTTGAGAACCTGCTCGGGTTTGCCGGCCAGCTTCGGGTCGGCCTTGGCGATTTCCAGTTCTTTGTCAATGAAGGTCTGAGGAACATCGTCACGGCTGATGTAGGTGGGGTTGCTGGCGGTCACATGAAGCGTGATGTTCAGGAGCAGGTCTGCATCGCAGGGACCGGCGACCTCAACCAGCGCGGCGAAGGGCTGCGCGGTATGGAGATAGAAGCCAATTTGATTGCCTTCGGCGGGAATCCAGCGGATGGCCCGGCGAATGGACATGTTCTCACCAAGTTTGCCGATGAGCGCCTTCAGGTCGGCATCCATCTCGGCGGCCAGTTTCGCGGAGACATCGCCGTCCACGCCAGCGAAGGAGGCGGCCTTCTCGGCGGCGGCCTGCGCAAAGGCCTTGAATTCGGCGGTGGCGGCGACGAAGTCGGTCTCGCAGAGGGCCTCGACCAGCGCGACCTCGGCACCGTTCTTGGCCACGGCCCAGCGGCCCTGGTTGGTGCTGCGGTCAGCCTTCTTCGCGGCTTTGGCGGCGCCGGCCTTGCGGAGGTATTCCATCGCACCCTCGACATCGCCGTTGCTCGCGACCAGGGCCTTCTTGCATTCCATCATGCCGCAGCCGGACTTCTGGCGTAGGGCCATCACATCTTTCGCACTAATTTCTGCCATTGTAATGAATTCCTATATACAAGGTGACAAGGGGAAAACGCCAGGGCATCCTTGGCATGCATCCACAGGATGCCCCGAAGGAAGGGAATTATGCCTCGGCGGTGGCGGGCTCTTCGGTCTTCTCGGCCTTCTCGGCTTTCGCGGCCTTCTTCTTGGAGATGACCTCGTTGCCCTCCTGCACGGCGGCCTGAAGGGCGTCCATGATGACCTTGATGGAGCGCAGGGCGTCATCATTGCCGGGGATGACATAGTCGATGCCGTCGGGATTGCAGTTGGAGTCCACCAGTGCGACCACGGGGACGCCCAGCTTGATGGCTTCCTTCACGGCGATGTGCTCGCGGTCCACGTCAATGACCACGACGGCGGCCGGCAGTTTGGGCATGTCGGCGATGCCGCCCAGAGAGGTCTCCAGTTTGGTTAATTCACGCTTCAGCCCGGCGACCTGCTTTTTGGGCATCTTCTCGATGGAGCCATCGGCCATCTGCGCGCGCAGCTTCTTCATGAAGGCGATGCGGGTGAGAACGACCTTCTGGTTGGTCAGCGTGCCGCCCAGCCAGCGGTCGCACATATAAGGCATGCCGACCGCCTCAGCGGCGGCTTTGACGCACTCCTGAGCCTGGCGCTTGGCGCCGACGAAGAGAATCTGTCCGCCATTGGCGGCGGTTTCCGTGAGGAAATCGCATGCGACGGCGAGCTGTTGCATGGTCTTGCCCAGGTCGAAAATGGTGATGCCATTGCGGGTCCCGTAGATGTATTTCTTCATCTTGGGGTTCCAGCGGCGCTTCTGATGGCCAAAATGGACGCCAGCTTCGAGCAGGTCGGTGATGGTAATCTTCGCCATGGTCGGGTCTCCTCTTCGTTGCTCGGGATTTTGCCAGGGCGCGCCAGGCGAACGGCGCGCCTCGAAATTCCGATTTGGGGTTGGGTGTGGGATGATGCCCCGTTCCCATTTCGGAAACGCGGGCGTAAAACTCTTTACTATAATCCTTCCAGGCGGTTTTGCAATCCAGATGCCGCATTCCATGAAAGGCCGCATCGGTGGTTGCTCATCTCCTTCCCGCACTTTCCTGATGCAATTTATTGAAAAGGCGACCATTGGCATTTATATTTTAGGCATGAGCACGATTACGATAGTTGGCGCAGGAATGATGGGAAGCGCCATGTGCTTCCCTGCTTCGGACAATGGGCATGTCATCCGTCTGGTGGGAACTCCGTATGACCGGGAGGTCATCCTGCGGATTCAGCAAGACCATTTCCATCCTCGGTTGAACTGCCAGTTGCCAGCCGGAGTGAACGCCTGTCAATTCGAGCAACTCGATGAGGCGCTTGCCGGCTGCGATCTCCTGATTTCAGGAGTGCCGTCCTTTGGCGTGGACTGGTTCGCCGAAAACGTCCTTTCGCGTATTCCCGATGACCTTGTTGTCTTGTCGCTGACCAAGGGGCTGGAGGACGAGTCGGATGGAACCTTGGTGCCTATTTCCATCGCCTATAATAGAAGCAAGCTCAAAGCGGGGCGGAGGCTTTCCATCAATTCCATCGGCGGGCCGTGCATCAGCCTGGAGCTGTGCGGTCGTCATCATACCTCGGTGGCGTTGTGCGGCGAGGACTCGGACATTCTGCACTGGATCAAATCGCAGTTGATCACGACCTATTATCACATTCAGCCCACCCGCGATGTCGTGGGCATCGAGTGCGCAGTGGCGATGAAGAATGCCTACGCTGTTGGGGTTTCGCTGGCCATCGGCCTGGCCCAGCGGCAGGGAACGACGCTGAGCAATCCCCAGGCGTCGCTGTTTGGCCAGTCTGTGCGCGAAATGCTTAGGCTGGTTCACCTGCTGGGGGGGCAGACCGAAAGTGTGATATACGCCACCAGCGACCTTTATGTCACCATCAATTCCGGACGAAACCGGCGCCTGGGAGAGGCTTTGGGGGCAGGGCTGACGATCCAGCAGGCGCTGGCGAAATTCCCCGGCATGACCCTGGAATCCATCCCCATCATCACTCGGGCGGCCCGCGCCTTGCGCAAACGCCATGAATTGGGGACGGCAAATTTTAATAAGTTCCCTCTTCTAAGGCATTTGGATGAGATAATTAACCACGGCGCAACCATCCGGATTCCTTGGAATGAGTTTGGCTGACCTGCTCCGAAGGGAGTGTCATTGCGGTGCGAACCGTGTGAAGGGGCCACTCTTTTCGTGGGTTGAAAACGAAGAAACTTCCAATTCAAGGCAGATAAAAGCAGGGAGGAGGACAAATGCGGTTTGGCAAGATTGCTTTGGCGATGGCGTTGACGCTGTTGGCGGGAGGGCTTTGGGCTGGCGAGCCGCTTAGGGTATATAAAGGCACGAGCTCGAGCTGGAGCGATGTCATCCTGAGCTACCAGGATGGACGATGGTATAAGGGCACGAGCTCGAGCTGGAGCGATGTCCTATATACTTGTCGCGACAACCATTGGTACACGGGCACGAGCTCGAGCTGGAGCGACGTCGTGCTGACCTATCGGGACAGCCGAATCTACCGGGGCACGGGCTCGAGCTGGAGCGACGTCGTGCTGACCTATCGGGACAGCCGAATCTACCGTGGCACGAGCTCGAGCTGGAGCGACGTCGCCATCACCTACAAAGACAATCGGTTGTATCGTGGCACGAGCTCGAGCTGGAGCGACGTCATGTTGACGTTCAGCGGAAAACTCTCGCCGG
>JAFYIW010000168.1 GCA_017538465.1 Victivallales bacterium | reverse complement strand
CTAACCTCTAACCTTCCATAATGTCTGACCTCGTCACCATGGGGCCCAATGGCCTTATCACCGGCAACCATCCCATCATCCCCTTCATCGAAGGAGACGGCATTGGCCCGGATATCTGGAAAGCCACCCGCGCGGTAATCGACGCGGCGGTCGCCAAAGCCTACCATGGCGAGCGCTCCATCGACTGGCTGGAACTTCTCGCCGGCGAAAAGGCCTTCAAGGCAACCGGAAGCTGGCTTCCCCAGGAAACCCTGGACGGCTTCACCAAATACCTCGTGGGCATCAAGGGCCCGCTGACCACCCCAATTGGCGGTGGCATCCGGAGCCTGAACGTCGCCATCCGCCAGGCGCTGGATCTCTATGTGTGCCTGCGTCCCGTGCGGCACTTCGCAGGCGTCCCCTCGCCCGCCAAGCATCCCGAGCTGGTGGACATGGTGATTTTCCGCGAAAACACCGAGGACATCTATGCCGGCATTGAGTTCAAGCCTGGCACTCCAGAGGCCGAGAAGATCATCGCCTTTCTCAAGGGCGAATTCCCCGACCGCTTTGCGAAAATCCGCTTCCCGCAAGAGTGCGGCATTGGCGTGAAGCCCGTCTCCAAGGAGGGCACGCAACGTCTTGTCGCGGCGGCCCTGGATTATGCCATCCAGGAGGATCGTCCGAGCGTCACGCTTGTCCACAAGGGCAACATCATGAAATTCACCGAGGGGGCTTTCCGCGACTGGGGCTATGCCGTGGCCAAGGAAAAATATGGCGCCGAACTCATCGGCGACGGCCCCTGGTGCACCTTCAAGAACCCCAGGAATGGCCATGACATCGTGGTCAAGGACGTGCTGGCCGACGCCTTCCTCCAGCAAATCCAGACGCGCCCCGCCGAATACAGCGTGATTGCCACACTGAACCTCAATGGCGACTACATCTCCGATGCCCTGGCCGCCGAAGTCGGCGGCATCGGCATCGCGCCCGGCGCCAACATCAACTACGCCTCCGGTGCGGCCGTCTTCGAGGCCACTCATGGCACCGCGCCCAAATACGCGAACCAGGACAAGGTGAACCCGGGCAGCCTCATCCTCTCCGCCGAACTGATGCTGCGGCATCTGGGCTGGCGCGAGGCCGCCGCGCTGGTGGTCAAGGGCCTGGAGACCGCCATCGCCGCCAAAACCGTCACCTACGACTTCGCGCGCCAGATGGAGGGCGCCACACTGGTCTCCTGTTCCGAATTCGGCCGCCGCATTATCGCCGCGATGGAATGAGCTACCCCGGCCTCAATCTCAATTCCCCGGAGGAAAGCCAGGCCGCGCTGGAACTCAACGAGCGGTTCATCCACCGCTACACGGAACTGCTGGACCGATTTGGCAATCTGCCGGCCTGCGACGCGCTCATCTACGAGCAGCTCAAGGGAGAATTCCCCGCCGAGTTCCTAGACTCCCTGTCGTCCTTCACCTTCCTGCCGCCGCCCGGCGATCCCACGGCATCCGGCGGCGTTCCCGAGCAGGGCGTCTCCGAGGAAATGGAGAACGCCGGAGAAAACGAGGAGGCCGCCAACATCCCCGACGAGGAACTGCCGCCACAGCTGCGCATGATGCGGCAGACCGAGCAGCACATCCTGCTGGTGCAGAACTCAGTGTATCAGCTGATGTGCGACTGGTGCAACCTCTATGCCGCCGTCCTGCCTCCGGCACGCCGCCGCGATGGGCTGCAGGTGCTGATGTTTTCTTCGCTGATGCTGGGAAACATGCGCTCCTGCATGGACCAGATGGCCTGTTTCCAATTCGGCATGGCGCTGCAGCTGAGCATCCGCGGATGCCAATTATGCAAGGTCCTCTTCAGGCTCATCCAAAAACTCGCCCACGACTTGCCCAGCCTTTCCGCCCTGCTTTCCGAACGCGTCAAAGCCCTCCAGAACACCCTGCAGTCGTTCGCTGACATCCAGCGACTGCTCAAACGACTGCCTGAGGAATCTTCAGGAGACTTCTAGCTCTTCCGCATGAACACGCCAACGGCACAATTCCTGCCCCCCGACCGCATCGTCTTCGCGGGAGACTGGCTGCGCGGACAGAAGCATCCCACGTGCAAGGCAATCCTAGACGAACACCCGCCCAAAGACGGTGTCCGCCTGGAGGCGCCTCAGCTCGGACAATGGGACAGCACGCTGCCGCTTGTCCTGCTTGGCCTCGTCGTCGCCTACCGCAAGGCAGGCCATTCCCTGGACTATCGGCAGCTTCCGGAAGGCCTCGTAAAACTGCTGGACCTGTGCCTGGCCTCCCAGCGCAAGGCGGCGACCGCCACTGTCGATGCGGAACAATTGTCCATCATCCATCAAGCCGGCTACTTTGGACTTCGGCTCTCAAAAGCCATTGGCGACATCGCCAATTTCATCGGCGAGCTGGTGCTGGCCATGGGAAGACTGATAGCCGGAAAAAGCCAGATGCGCTTCCGCGATTTCCACGGGAAGTTGCTGATCAGCGGCCCGCGGGCACTTCCCATCATTGCGCTGATCAGCTTCTTGATGGGCATCATCCTCGCCTTCATCGGGGCCATCCCGCTGAAATGGTTCCAGGCCGAGATATATGTCGCAAGCCTGGTCGGCATCGGCATGCTGCGGCTCATGGGACCCGTCATGGTCGGCATCGTCATGGCCGGGCGCAGCAGCTCCGCCTTCGCCGCCGAATTGGGCACCATGCAGGTCAACGAGGAACTGGACGCCATGCGCACTCTCGGAATCCCCCTGATGGACTTCCTGGTGATGCCACGTTTCCTGGCCATGTCCCTGATGATGCCGCTGCTGGGCATCTTCGCCGACCTCATCAGCATCCTGGGCGGACTCGTCGTGGCGGTCGTGTATCTGAGGCTGACGCCACTTTCCTACATCAGCACCCTGACGCAGACGACCAGCATCAAGGATCTGCTGGTCGGCTTGTTCACCTGTTCCGTCCTCGGCATTCTCGACAGCATCTGCGGGTGCTATCAGGGACTGCACTGCGGAAGAGACGCCGAGGCCGTCGGCCGCGCCACCACCTCCGCGGTCATCAGCTGCATCATCTGCATTGTCATCGCCGTCTCGCTCATCACGATCCTCACCGTGGTGCTGGCAATCTGAGGCCCCGGCCTGCGACTATGCCAAAATTCGAGTTGCCGCGCGGGACGCACGGCTGCCAAACCTCCCCCCTCCCCCCTCCCCGAGGTCCCGTCCCCCGCCCATTGTCGCCAACCATCTTACACTCGCCTACGATGAGCGGGTCATCATGCAGGACATCTCGTTCCAGGTCGAGGCGGGCTCCGTCTTCATCGTCATGGGGCCTTCCGGATGCGGCAAGTCCACCCTGCTGAGGCATCTCATCGGACTTCAGAAGCCCGCCAGTGGCACCTATCGGCTTCTCGGCAAAGAATACTGGTCCTTGCCTCCCGACGAGCAGACGCGGCTCATGAGGCGCGTCGGCATCCTCTACCAGCGCTGCGGTCTCTGGAGTTCCATGACCATCGCCCAAAACATCGCGCTGCCGCTCCAGCAATACACCACGCTCCCCCAGAAGGAAATCGACGCCCTCTGCGAATACAAACTCGCGCTGGTCGGGCTGGCCGGCTGCGGGGACTACTATCCGTCCGAACTTTCCGGCGGCATGCAGAAACGCGCGGGGCTGGCGCGGGCCATGGCGCTGGATCCGGAAATCCTCTTCTTTGACGAGCCGTCCAGCGGCCTCGACCCCGTCTCCGCCAACCGTCTGGACGAGCTGATGCTCCAGCTCCAGCAGAGTCTCAACTCCACCCTTGTCGTCGTCACCCACGACCTCGACAGCATCTTCGCCATCGGCTCCAACGCCATCTACCTGGATCCGGTAACCAAGTCCATCGCCGCCCAAGGCAAGCCGCTGGACTTGCTCCGGCACACCGACAATCCCGCATTGCGCGAATTCCTCTCCCGCGGAGGCCACCGCAATCATGCCCAATGACCCATGTCCAAGACACCCTTCCAAGTCACCGCCATCGGCTTCTTCGTACTCACGGCGCTGGTTCTGCTGATTGCCATGCTGATGGCCTTCGGCGGCAAC
The DNA here is from genome assembly GCA_017538465.1 of Victivallales bacterium. Lineage (GTDB taxonomy): Bacteria > Verrucomicrobiota > Lentisphaeria > Oligosphaerales > Oligosphaeraceae > RGIG1601. The sequence continues at coordinate 4,032 of JAFYIW010000168.1, read as the reverse complement.
TCCTGGTTCCGCACCACCGTCACCTATACCATGCACTTTGACAACTCAGTCAAGGGACTCTCCGCGGGCTCCCCCGTGATGTTCCGTGGAGTGACAATCGGTCAAGTCACTGGAATCCGTCTCCTCGCCCCCGCCACGAACGTCTCTCCTGACACACCGGCGGACTCCTTCAGTTATCCCGTGCAAGTCACCGTCGAGATCGAACCTGAAAAGCTGGGGTTCTCCAGCAGTTCCTGGAGGCAGTACCTCACGGGCGAGGCGCATGCCATACGCGAGGAACTGAGGAACTACCTCACGGAAATGGCGGTCAAACAGGGGCTGCGGGCAAAGCTCCAGACGCTGTCCCTCCTGACGGGACAGCTCAGCATAGAAATGACCTTCGATCATCTCGCCATGGAGACGGATGACCCGGTGCAGATTCGCGCCGACATGCAGAAAGGACTCTTCCCCACCCGGATCAGATTTCTGGACCAGGTGTCCAACCGCATCGGAGAGAAGAATTTCCGCAACCAGATGGAAAGCCTCCAGAAGCTGATCGCCCAAATCTCCGACTTCATCGACAGCGGCCAGAGCAAGCAGTTGTTGGAGGACATCTCCCGTATCGCCGCCAACTTGCGCACGCTCACGGAGACCCTGGGCCAGCAACTGCCAGTTCTGCTAGACGACTCCCATGCCGTCCTGACGAGCACGAATGAGCTGGTCTGTCATGCCAAAGACCAAATTCAGCCATTGGTCAAGAGAGTACTGCTCCTGGCGACGCAGATCGGCTTCACTCTTCAGTCCGCCCATAAACTGCTGAACAACCTGACCAACATCACGGAATCGTCAAAGCCCCAAATCGAACGCCTGCTGACTCAATGCACCGCCACGCTGAGCGAGGCACAGCAAACGCTGGTCGAAACCCGCGCCGCCCTACAGGAAGCGCAGGCCGCCATTGCGCCCGCCTCCCCCACCCGCCAGCAATTGGAGCGCACGCTCAACGAATGCGAGCTTTCGCTCAACTCTCTGCGAATGCTTCTGGACCATGTGCAACGAGACCCGCAGTTCCTCTTTCTGGGAGAATAATCACCCATGGCAAAACACCTCCATCTTTTGACCTCGCTCCTGGCCCTGCTGCTGACTCCGTCCTGTCTCTTCCTCCGCCAGAACCAGCACTCCTATATCCTTGCCCCGGAGAACGGCGTTTCTTCCGCCGCGCAGGCCACCCGCACCCTGGAGGCCGTCAAGCTGCCAGGCTATCTGGATCGTCATGAGATGGTCTATCTGGCCAAGAACGGCGAACTGGTGAAAGTGGGCAAATCCAAATGGGCGCAGCCACTGGGGGCATTATTGAAGGACAGTCTCACCATGGCTCTCCGTCAAAGTGACCGCGCCACCGCCTCAAAAGCCTCCGTTGTCCTGGAACTGGAACAATTCCTGATGGACGCGACAGGCGCCTTTCATGTCGCGGGCATCCTGAGCCTCCATTCCGAAACCACGCCGACGCTCCGCGTCCCCATCGCCTTCTCGCTTCCCTCATTGGGAGCCCCCAGCGCGGAGCGCATCGTCATCCAGTCCCGTGCCGCTCTGGCCCGCCTGGCGGACGCGATATGCGCTGTCGAACTCCCTCCATCCGCCGGATCCGAACCATGAATGTGACGCGACTGCCATTTGGCCTTTTCCTGTGGTCCATCCTTCTGACGGGCCTCTTTCCCCTGTACGCACAGGACTCGCCGCGGCCGACTTTCCTTTTTCCAACTTCCACGGCGCCGGCCCCGGCCCCCAGCAACGACCACCAACGCCTGGAGGCCCGTCAGGAAGGCGAAACCGCATTGTCCATGCACGCCCCGGAGCTGGCTGAGGAGAAGTTCTTGAAATACTGCGAACTGACGCCCGCCGAGCTTCCGGAGGCAGGCACCGCCCGACGCCTTCTGGCCGAGGCGCAATTCGCCTATGCGGAAAACCTCCTGGCGCAGGGCAGAACAGAAGATTCGTCCAAAAAATTCCAGGAGGCGATAAACACTGCGGAATCCTACCTCGCGCTGCCCGGCATCCAGCCTGACGCGGATGACCGGGACCGTCTCGACCTCCTTCGCGCACAGGCGCTGATTCGTCTGGAACAGCCCGAAGAGGCACTGAAGCTCCTGCTGGCTCCCGAACGGGAGCTGACGGCCGACGCCCACTCCATGCCGGTGCACTGGGAGGCACTCCGCCTCGCCGCCCGTCTCCACCTCGCACGACGCGAATGGACCGCCGCGCTGAATCTTCTCGCGCCCTATTTCGCCCAGGTCACCCCTGCCCGCAAAGACGCCGAATTGCTCATGCTGCGCGCCGACGCCGAACTGGCCCGCGGGGACTACGCGGACGCCGCCGGACACTATGCCCTGCTTCTGTCGCTGCTCCCCCAGGGCGCCGCCATCCCCGGCGAGATGCCGGAGATGGACCTGCTGGCACCACTGCACCGCATCCGCGCGCTGGTCGGCGACAGCGACGCCATGACTGGTGACGCACGACTGGAACGCCTCAATGAGGCACGGGCAGTTCTCCAGCAGATTATTCCCCGACGCCCCGCCTCCCGTGATGCCGAATGGGGGACTGCCGCATGGTGCCTGGCCAATGAGTTCTCCCGCAGCACCAATGACTTGGACGCCACGCGGACACTCCTCACAGAGGCCTGGGAGCTGCTCCCATATTCGGACGCCCATTGGGTTGACGCCGGCATGCTGCTCGCCCAGGTCCAGCGCCAGCAGAAGGACTCCCTGGCAAAGAACACCCTGGAAGAGCTGCGGGCACGTCGCCCTGACTCGCATAAATACGGCGAGTTCTCGCTTCAGTTGGCGGAATATCGCAAGGAGGACAACGACCGCACCCGGGCAGCGGAAATCTTCGAGGAACTGGCCAACCGGGATGACCTTGACCCGGCGCAGCGCATCCGGGCGGCGTTCGGGGCCGCCGAATGCCTCGCTTCGGATGGCAAACTCGACCAGGCGCTCAAATACTATCGGCAGACTGCCGAAAGCACAGATGCACGCCAGGCGGTCACGGCACTGCTCCATGCCGCCCAGGCCGCCAAAAACGCCGGAGACCTGGATACTGCCATCGCCCTGCAAATCGAAACCGCCGACCGATTCGGCAAGAGGCCGGAAGGAAACGAGGAGACCGAAGAGGCACGGAAGCTCCGCCTTCGCGCGGCGGAGGCCCGGCTGGACGCAGCATTGACCTACCGTCAGCGCAACCAGCCGGAGGCATACCAGCAGGCCAATGTGCTTTTAAATGCATTTCTCCAGGAGGCGCCAGATTCGTCCCGCCGCGATGACGCGAGACTGGAACAGACGCTGTTGCAATGCCTGCTCGCGGGACAGGACAAGGAACAGCTCCTGGCCGCCCAGCATGCATTCCGCCAGCTGGCAATGGACGCCAGCGTCGAGGAACGGCTACGGACTATCGCCTTCTTCGAGGCGGCTCGCATCGCCCTGCGCAGACAAGACCGCGTGACGGCCGGAAATCTCCTCGATGAATTCCTGGCGGCCTTCCCGCAGTCCGCCTACGCCCTGCGCGCAACGCACCGACGCGTGCTGCTGGCCATGCAAACGGGGCAGGCAGAAATCGCCCGCACTCAGGCGGTCACCCTGCTCCAGAAATGGCCAGGCACCGCCGAAGCCGCCCAACTCACGCTGCTGCTGGCGGACACCGCGCTCGCCTCTGCCACCCCGGACGGATACCGCGAGGCCCTCCGACTCTATCAGCAGGTGCGCACTCCCGCATACACTGACGAGTCGGCCATCGCGCAGGCGCGGTTCGAGACCGCCAATTGCCTCTATCTGATGGCACAGCAAAACAACCCTGCGGATTTTCTGCCCCCTGCCGCCAAGGAGACGGACGCCCCTGCGGAAACGACGCCTTCCGCCAAGGAAGCGCAAGCGCAACTGGCCGCCCTCGCCATAACGGAGCTGGAGCAAATCCATTCCGCCACCACCCCCGCGCTGATGCCTCAGGTCTGGATGCTTCAGGGGGAACTGCTGGCCCTGACGGGACGCTCCGCCGAGGCAAGGG
>JAFYIW010000167.1 GCA_017538465.1 Victivallales bacterium | reverse complement strand
GCCCTGGCCTCAATGATGTCATCAAGGGGCTGGTCAATACTCTCTACTACTTCTATGGCGTGGACCAAATCTACGGCATCCGCTACGGCTATGCAGGCCTGAATCCGGCTTTTCAGCTGAAACCCATGCCGCTGGATCCCGATGTGGTGGATACCATCGACAGCCAGGGGGGGACGATTCTGGGGTCTTCCCGCGGCAAGCAGGACGTGGAAGAAATCGTCAAGGCGATTGACCGTCTGAAAATCAACATCCTCTTTACCATCGGCGGCGACGGCACGCAGCGTGGCGCCCATGAGATCGCCGAGAAATGCCTGGAGCATCACCTGCGGTGCAACGTGGTCGGAATTCCCAAGACCATTGACAACGACCTCAATTTCATGGATCGCACCTTCGGCTTTGAGACGGCGGTGCAGGCCGCCTCGAATATCATCAGCTGCGCGCATAACGAGGCGAAAGGCGCCTTCAACGGCATCGGGCTGGTGCGAGTGATGGGACGTGACTCAGGCTTCATCGCGGCTTACTCTGCGCTGGCGAATTCTCTGGTGAACTTCTGCCTGATTCCCGAGGTCCCCTTTGCCCTGGAGGGACCGGGCGGACTGCTGGAGGCGATGGAGAAGCGCATGGAGAAGAAGCACCATGCGGTCGTGGTCGTCGCCGAGGGCGCTGGACAACAGCTTATCCAGGGCGAGAAGCAACGTGACAAGTCAGGGAATATCCTGCACAACGACATCGGAGCCTTTCTCAAGACGAGGCTGAAAGAGCATTTCGACGCCAAAGGACTTGACCTGACCATCAAATATTTCGACCCCAGCTACGAAATCCGCAGCCTCCCCGCCAATTCCACCGACTCCATCTTCTGCCTGCTGCTGGCGCAGCACGCCGTCCATGCGGCGATGGCTGGCATGACCGATTTGGTGGTCGGCAACTGGAATGGCTACTATACCTATGTGCCCATCCCCCTGGCGACCTCCGCACGGCGGGCCATCGATCCTCACGGACAGCTCTGGCAGTCCGTCCTGCTGACTACCCGCCAGGCCCTTCTGATGGACAGTCAACGGGTGAAATGAGGGGGCATTGTGACACGAATCCGTGGGAAGGATGAATTCCTGCCGGATTCCCGCGAAGCGCCATACGGCTTTTCGCCCGCGCCGCCGTCCACCACTTGCATGGAATCGGCCTTTCCTTTCAGAAGTTCTTGCTATATATAATTTAACACTTTTGTAATAAATAGGTTAAATTCTTTTTTCTGTGTCTAGAGAGGCCTTCCAACCTGGTGAATATGCGCGTCCACTGCGGCTGGTCTTGGTGCTGGTGCTGATGGGGCTGTTGCTGGCCGTCGCCTATTTGCAACTGGGGCCGACCGATGAGCTGACGCGCCGAAGCCGTCATGAGCAGACGCGGCTGGTCTATATTCCGCCGTGCCGCGGCATGCTTCAGGATCGTTCGGGCAATCCACTGAATCTGTCCATGCCGAGTTATTCCATTGTGCTCCGGCCAGAATTGCTGCGTGATCCGCGTGATACGCGCCGTAGCACCCTGGAGAAGATGAGCGCGGAGGTCACTGCGTTGGGCATGGCACTTGGACCTGAATTCTATCACTATCGGCCGAGCTTGGAAAAAATGGAGCGCCATTTGCGTGAGGCGCCGGCAATGCCGCTGGTTCTTTGGGAGGATGTGGATGCGGACACGCTGTCGCGCTGGACTTTGCTGCGGAAGGAGCATCCCGCCACCGAGGCGATGCTGGCTTGGCGGCGCGAGTATCGGGAGCCGGAATTGGCTCCGCAGTTGCGCGGAGTCACCAGACGTTGTCCGCCACGGACCGATGGTCCCGAAAAATACTGGAATGCCAATGCGCCGGAATTGGCGGGCGCCAGTGGACTGGAGAAGGCATTGGACTTCTCCTTGCGGGGGACTGGCGGAGCCGAGCGGTTGCAGACGGATGTGCTTTCCTATCGCAGCAAGGTTTTGGAGTCGGTGCCCGCATTGGCCGGCGAGGATTGCCGCCTGGCGCTTTGCCTTGAGGCCCAGCGGGTGGCGGCGGAGAAATTCGCGCAGTCCGGGTATCGCGGGGCCGCAGTGGCTCTGGACATCCATACGGGCGAGGTGCTGGTCTGTCTGTCAGTGCCCGCGATGCCGCTCGGTGGACGCGGGCAGGGCGAGGAAGGCGCATACCAGAACCGTGTTCTGTCCGGGTATTATCCGCCAGGATCCACCATTAAGCCACTGCTGGCGCTCTATGCATTGGAGCACCATCTGATTACGGCGAACGACCCAATTATTGACTGTCCGGGATATTATGTCTTGGGCACACGTACGCGGCTCGCCTGCAGCCATGTGCATGGCAAGGTGGCGGTGGTCAATGCCATTGCGCAGTCCTGCAATGTGTATTTCAGCGACTTGGCCGTGCAGATGTCCCCGGAGACCTTTGATGACTTTGCCAGTTGGTTTGGGTTTGGGGAGAAGACTGGAAGTGTCCTGGCGGCAGAGGAATCTGGCGGCATTGCCTTCTCTCCGAGTTGGGCACGACAGAACCGCAGTCAGGATCCCCAGTGGCGGAAGGGGGACGCCGCCAACGCTGGCATTGGGCAGGGGGCGTGGATTGTCACGCCGATGCAGATGGCTTTGGCCACCGGTTTCGCCTTGACGGGAAAGCTGCTGGTGCCGCAGTTCCTGCTGGGCGGCGAGGTCATTGTCCGAAAACGCCATGACTGGAATTCCCTTGCATGGCAGCTGGTGGTGGAAGGCATGCGCCAATGCGTCACTTGTGGCACAGGGCAGTCGATGTCCACGCCGCAACTGGAGATGTTGGGCAAGACCGGCACGGCGGAGGTGGGCAAGGGCTTGCGTCCCCATGCCTGGATGGTGGCGGCCGCTCCGGCGGACAAACCGCGTTTTGTGGTTGTTGTGGTGGTGGAGAATGGCGGCAGTGGCGGTCGGGTGGCCGGTCCGATTGCCCGCGACATCCTTTTGACATTGGATCGGACTCTGGACTAATCTCGCCGCAGTGATGTCGGCTTACGGGATTGGCAAACACCATGTAAAGAATAGAAAGATTTTCAAGTGGCGACTTGAAAAATGGATTTGAGGGAATATCTTAACCGCGCTTTCTGCCAGATGAAGCCGGAGTTGTAGCGCAATTGGTTAGAGCATCGCCCTGTCACGGCGAAGGTCGTGGGTTCGAGCCCCATCAACTCCGCCAGTT
>JAFYIW010000166.1 GCA_017538465.1 Victivallales bacterium | reverse complement strand
TCGTCGTGTAGGGGACGTAGGTAGAGCTATAGGGAGTTTCGTAAATGCAGCCTGCGGTAAAGACACCTAAAACCGCAAAGAAACCGAGGATGAAGTTACGCATACTGGACCTCCTGTTTTGATGGTGAGTCGTTGTTAGGGGGCTTCCCATACTGTAATACGTGAATGCAATGTCGTTTTCCAACGCATGAGGAAGCGACATTAAGTTTTTCTTGCGGCAGTCTGGATTCCCTGCGCGATTTTCAATAGCCAAGTGAGATTCTGGGCGGCAATGCGTCCCGGTAGAAGTGCACGGCCATGCGTGAAGGCGTCAATGAGCGTGCGCATCGGGTCGGGAATGCGCTGTGAATGGGCATGGACGAGGTCCTGGATGTCCAAGGCGAATTGCCCGTCGCCATCCTGGGCGTTGTTGGCCACAAAGACGCTTTCATTGAGCCGGAAGACTCGCTGGTTGGGGGATTGGGTGCCAATCGGAAGATGCCCGACGGTCAAGGCGCACTCCAATGGCGGCGGAGGCTCCGGGTTGTCCGAACGGTCGGTGCAGGAGAAGCGCACCGTGACCTGATTGGGGACGGGGAATTCCAGCCGGATGGAGTCCGCCCGAAGATGCCGGGTGAGGGCGATGCCCTGGACGGCCGCCAGCAGATGCGCCCCCAGGTCCAGCCAGCTGGAAAGCGCACCCGGAGCATGGCTTCGCATCGGCGTGAGCAAGGTGCCCTCCATTCGGGTGACGGGTTGGTCCCCCAGGCCGCTCAAGGCATGGCACTTCCGAATGACTTCAAAATACTGCGAGCACATCCCCAGGAGGCGGCAGCGCGCGTTCGCCAGCTCGATCAGCTCGTCGCATTGCCGATGGAGAACTGCCGGCGGAAGGGTGGCGTCATAGAGGAAGGGTTTCTCGCAGAGTACGTGGCACCCCGCAATAAGAGCGGCACGGGCGGTGCGGAAATGCAGGGCGGGGGGCAGGCAGACATCCACGATCTCCGGCGTGGTGTGCTGCAGCAGGCGTTCCAGGCTCTCATAGCCCTTCACGGGATGTCCTAAAAGGGTGGCCAGGGCTACTTCGGTTCGCGCGATGCTCTCCGCGCTGGAGCCCAGAAAGCCCACGACCTGCGCTCCGGCACGCTCCCACCAGTTGGCGTGGTATCGCCCTACGCCCGATGCACCCAAGACCACGACTTTCGGATTGTCGGGCATCGTCACCTCATCCACCGAGGGTGCGACCAGCCGCCGCCCCTTGAGCAGTTGCTGGATTTGCGCGGAGAGGGAATTGCGGGCGAAGCCAAGCAGCTTGGTGTTGTGGAAGTGGAAGAGCGCATCGACCTCTTCGACGGTCAGAGCCTGGTAGATGGGGCACGGGAAGTCTCGCAGGATTTCCTTGCGCGAGTTGTCGGAAAGGTCATCGGTGACGAGCAAAAATGCCAGTTGGTTACGGTGTTGTAGCAATTTCTCCCTCCCGGTTGAGACCACGCGGGCGCGTAGCGCGAAGGGGGCCAGGCGCTTGAGCGATTCCATGAGCTCGGGAGAGGGAAGAGACATAAAAAGTTTAAAGTCTAAAGTTTAAGGGTTAAAGTTTGAAACCAGAGACCAGAGTCCGGAGTCCTGGTCACAAGTCCCGGATGTCCCGGGACCCGGGACTAGAGTCCAGTGTCTCAGGCCTGCAGGTACTTGTCCACCTCATTGGCGACGATGACGCCGTAGTTTGCCGCGCCAAGCCAACCGGACATGATGATGCCCACGGAACCGGTGTGGAATAGCCCCGGCAGTTCCTTGGGCAGTCCCTGCGAGAATTTCAGCCCCTCGAATTTGGTTCCGAAGGTCGCTCCGTTGAGATGCCCCGTGTAGCGCTGGAAGGTCCGTGGCGTGGCGGCGCAGGTGTAGTCGGTGATTTTCCGGATATTGGGGACGTAGGGCTCGATGCTGGCGAAGGCGTCCTCGACCAGCTTGTCCTTTTCAGTGCGGTATTGCTCGGCTGTGAGGCCATCCCAGTCCTCGAATTTGGCGTTCATGGAGGCCACGATGGCGTATTCGCTGGAGCCAGGGCGAATCTCGGGGTAATAAACGGAGAAGGTCCGGCTGGTGATGTGGTGATTGCACAGCGCGTTGGCGTCGAATTCCGGATAAGTGGAATGGAAGACCAAATCGCCTATGTAGGGCAATTTCTCTCCAGGCTTGATGCCTAGATAGACTTGGCAGGAGGAGGTCGAGAGGCGCACTTTGTGCAAGCCGGAGAGATAGGTCGGCGAAAAGAATTCTTCTCCCGCCAGTTCGAGGACGGTGCGCGGAAGCGAGCCATTCGAGACAACGGCGCGGCAGGCGATGTTCTGGCCGTTGATGCAGGCTCCGTTGACCCGCCCGCCATCCACAAGCACTTTTTCCACGCGGGCGCCACGCACGACCTCCACGCCGTTGCGCAGAAGTTCCTCCTCCATCATCTTGAGCATCAGGTCCGTGCCTCCTTGAAAGGTATAGACTCCCTCGCTCATGAAGTTCCCGAAGACGATGCCGTAGGTGATGGCGGGCTCGTCCAGCGTGGAGCCATTCGCGTAAGTGATGGGTTCCATGAGAAAACGCCAGACATCCGTGCGGTTCGGGAAGAACTTCTGGAAAAACTCGCGCGTGGTCATGGTCTGGTCGTCATAGTAGTTCATCTCCGAGATGGCGGCGAAGAAGGCCTGGACGGTGGCAGGCGCGATGCCAAAATGTCCGGTGAGCTTCGCGGAGAAGTCCTGCGTGTCGAAGGTGGACTCCAGATGGTACTGCGGATTGTCGAAGCGGATGGACTTGACCTGGATGACCTGCCTGGCGAAGTCCGTGCCCCAGTATTTACGAAGGCTCTTGCGCATGCCGACGGGGAAGCCGTGTAGCGCGACGTCGAAGATATGTCCCCTGCGCCGGAAATAGGTGGCCAAACCACCCAGCTGGGTGTGCTGTTCCGCCAACAGGACGCGGTGGCCGGCGCGGGCCAGGCGGTTCGCCGCCGTCAGGCCGCCGAGGCCGCCGCCGATGACTACGATGTCATAGGAACTGGAATGCATTTGCCTAAGGGGTTTCCTCAATCGGTGAAGTCGATGAGGAGCTGGAAGGTGTTTGCCTCCCGCAATGGCGAAGTGAGTTCTTCACGCAGAAGTCGGTTGTATCGCTGCCGGACTTTTGCGTTGCGGCTGGGGCAGGATAGCTGCACCAATGCGTTGATTTCCAAAAAGTGAACATGGGCGGCATGTTCGGCTGAAATCCCCCAGAGCGCATTCACGCGCTCCCGCATGAGCCGGAGAATCTCCCCAAGCTGCCGAACGAGCGATGCCAGCATCGCGTGCAGCTCCAGCTCGGTCTGCGGACTCAACGGAAGGTCGTAAAGACGGCTTGGTCGGCATTCGACCGCCACCACGGGATGGGCGTCCGAGATGGGAAGCAGAGTGACTACCTGTTTTTGCAACAATAGCTGACTCTCCTGCATGAGCGGCAATTCCCATTCCTGGGCGCCGAGATAACGGGTCGGCCGCAATACCGGCGGCAGCGACTCCAATTCGGCGGAGTGCTCCTGCGGAAAAGAGGTCACGGGCTGCTTCGTGGAGGCCGGCGGAAAGACCGTGGCTAGAAAAGTGACATGCCTGGCCGCCTCGGGATGCCCGAGCTCCTGCAGAACACGGGTCAGCTGCGACACAAGCTCGTCACGGGTGACGCGCGGCGGCTGCGGCACGGATTGCTGGTAGTGCAGCAGCACGCTGTCCAGCACCGCGGTGGGAATTGTCGGGTCATGAATGCCGCTTTGGGCAAACGCATGTTCCAGAACATGCTGCAAGACATCCTGGTCCAGCGGACTCTCCGTCTGGGTCTCGGAATCGTAGATCAGCAGAGTCTGGGAACGGAAGCGAATCATCTTAGCGGTCAGGGGAGCTGGCGGCGTCACCGGACTGCGTCTCGTCAGACGACGCGTCCTCGGGGTGGAGTTCGCGGGTGATCTCCTTCACAAAGGCGTCCGCGTCCTTGAAATGCCGATACACGGAGGCAAAGCGCACGTAGGCGACCTCGTCGATTTTCTTCAGGGCGTCCATCACCATCTCGCCAATGACGCTGGTGCGGATTTCATCCTGGGGCAATAAGGTCAGGCGAATCGTGATGTCCCCTACAATCCCGTCCAGAATCTCGGTGCTGATGTTGCGCTTCCAGCAGGCCATCCGAATGCCCTCGCGCAATTTGTTGGGGTTGAATTCCTCGCGCCGCCCATCCCGCTTGATGATGGTGGTGATGTTGACGGGGATGATGGTCTCGTGGGTGGTGAAGCGGAAGTTGCAGTTGAGGCACTGACGACGACGGCGGATGGTCTCGCCGTTGTTCATGACGCGGGTGTCAATCACCTTGTCTTCCACGGAATGGCACTTGGGGCAAAGCATTCGTCTGGCAGAAATGAGGGCGGAAACAAAAAAAGCACGGAATCGCCAGACCCCGTGCTTTCAGGAAAACCATTTCGGCGGTGGAAGGCTATGCTTCAGCCGCTTCAGCCTTGGCCTTCTCCTTCGCCAGGGCACGCTGGAGCTTCTTTGGCTCCTTCAGTTTGGCGCGGAGCTGGTCGATGGGCATCTTCTCGACCACAGCCTCGTCCATTCCCAGCGCGACGAGACGACGGCGCTGCACCAGACAACGGCGGCGCTTCGCGGCGCCGGTCTTGCGGGGACGGACTTTGTTTTTGTTACGGAAGGTACTGGTTGCCATGGTATTATCTCCAAAAACTATGGTGATTTAGAAAGCTGATTTGATAGGTAAACGACAAAATATAACATCTTTTGTCAGTTTTGCAATGTGAACGAAGAGGTTCCGGCCTCCGATGCCAGCCATTGGTGTAGCCCCTCGAAGGTGCTTTTCAGGTCGGCGAGGAGCAGCTCCGCATGGCGGTCCACCGGCGTGGGCTGGGCATT
>JAFYIW010000165.1 GCA_017538465.1 Victivallales bacterium | reverse complement strand
ATGCCTCCGCCACGCTGGAAATTCCCTACGCGCGCCTTCATGACTCTGCGCACTGCCATGCCTATGGCGGATGGCACTCTGTGGACATCACTGGCGTCTTCCCGGATTTCGAGGCGGAGGCCGAGAATCCTGAAAGTTATGATTTCACCCTGACGGACGAATATCTGGAGAATATCCGCCTGGCTGGAACGGAGCCCTTCTACCGTCTCGGACAGTCCATTGAGCATTGGATCAAGAAATACGGCGTGAATCCCCCAAGGGATTTTCACAAGTGGGCGGTGATTTGCGAACACGTCATTCGTCATTACAACGAAGGATGGGCGAATGGCTTCCACTGGAATATCCAATACTGGGAAATCTGGAACGAGCCGGATCTTGTGCCTGCGGCGGATGGTCGGCCGAGCGCGACCTGGAACGGCACACCAGAGCAGTTCATAGACTTTTTCACGGTGGTCGCCACGCACCTGAAGCAATGCTTCCCGCACTTGAAGATCGGCGGACCCGCCCTGGGCTATGACTTCGCTTTCGGCGAACGCCTGCTCAAGCACTGCCATGAGCACAATGTGGCACTGGACTTCTTCTCGTGGCATCACTACGGTGTCAGCATCGAGCGGCTGGCCGAACTGGCCGGGCTTGCCCGCGAACTGATGGTCAAATGCGGCTATGGCGAGGCGGAGTCGATTCTGAATGAATACAACTATGTCCGTGGCTGGACCACCGAATGGCCCTATTCGCTGGAGTGCGAGTCGGGCAGCCGCAACTACAAGGGCGCGGCATACGTCGCCGCCGCGATGTCGGCGCTTCAGCGCACGTCGCTGGATATGCTGATGTTCTACGACGCTCGCGTGGGATGCGGCATGAACAACCTGTTCCATCTCACATCGCAGGAGCCGTTGCGGGGATATTATCCGTTCCTCGCGTGGGCGAAGTTGCGCCGTCTGGGCACGGAGGTCGCGGTGACCACTGAGAATCTTCCGGACATCTATGCCACGGCCGCCGTCGGCAACGACGGCTCTGCCGGGATGCTGGTGACGCATTACACCGATAATGACGCCATCGCGGCCCCGAAGCTGGTGACGCTACAACTTCCCGAAGCGCTTCGTGGCAAGACGCCCCTCTGCCATCTGACCGACCACATTCGGATGTACACACAGATCTTCCCGAAGGTCTCCACCGAGGGCATCATGAGCCTCAAACTACTGCCCAATTCATTTGTTTATATTGAATTCCAGGGGTGACGGCTTCCGTTCACCCCTAGAGATGCCACAATATATTCCTACTTGCGTTTCCGCAAGGTCAGGACATTCACAATATTCAGCGCATATCCGGCGGCGAGGAGTGCGATGACGCCGACGAGCCCCCACTTGTTGAAGACGCGCAGGGAGACCTGGTTGCCGACCAGTCCTGCGAAGCCCCAGGCGGAGAGCACCGCGCCGTGGATTTTCGAGATGTCGTTCATGCCGAAATGGTCGGCCAGCACGGCGGGGATGGTGGAGAAGCCGGCACCGTAGCAGGCGTTGATGACCAGCAGGGTAAGGCCAATCCACAGGGGGAAGAGTGCGGGCACGAACATCACGCCGAGCGAAATCGCCAGCAGGATGAGCAGGATGTTGATGCGCTGTTTCAGGCGGTCGCTCCACCAGGCGAAGACGAGGCGGCCGGCGCCGTTCATCAGCCCGCAGCCCGTGAGGATGATGGTGATGGCGGCTTCGCGCAGACCCACGAAGTTCATCAGCTGCTTGGAGAGCGGAATCAGGGACAGCCCGCAGCTGATGTTGAGGAACATGAAGAGCCAGGCGCGCAGAAACCAGCCGTTGGTGAGCAACTTCCCGTAGGAGAAGCCGCCTGCCGTGGCGGCGGGGTTTTGGGCGCGTAGGCGATCCGCACGCAGCGCCTTGAGCGGCTTGTGGAGCAGCAGTGCGCTGGCCAGCATGGGCAGGGCATAGATGGCCGCGAGCGCGCAGAAGATCCCTGCGGTGGAGCAGAGGCCCTCAAGCGCCTTTGCAAGCAGGGTGCACAGCGAGGAGCCCAGCCCGAAGCTGATGATGGGGACGGCGGCCGCGATGGCCTTGTGGTCCAGGAACCACAGCATCAGCGTCTTCACCGGCGTGATGTAGATGATGCCGGTGCCTAAACCTACCATGAAGCCATATCCCAGATAGATGGTCCACAGGGACTTGACTTGAACGCCCAGGGCGGTCACCAGCAGCCCGGAAAGAAACAGGGCCAGCCCGACAAATGCGGACAATCGGATGTTCTTCTCGACGATTTTCCCGAAGAAGGCGGCACCCATCCCCAGGAAGAAGATTCCCAAGGAGAAGGCGAACTGCACACTCGCCTGCGTGGTGTTGTTGCCGATATATTTCGCTATCGGATCCGAGAATATGGTGAAGGCGTAAATCTGACCGACGGAGAGCGCCAGCAATATCGCGGGCACCAGCGCATTCCAGAAACGCTTGCGGTTGAGGATGGAGGAGTGGCGCTTCCGCCAGATGGAAACAGCATCATTCATAGTCGTTGGTCTCAGACATGGTTGAACAATGCCCAGACGAACGACTTTTCTGGCCGAATGGCCAGCTCCGCAGTTCACGTGGTGAACTCCACACGGGGCACCTGCCCTGTCTCGTCAGTTCTGCGGATGTTTCTAATATAGCCTTTTCTTGGCGTTTTTCCGATGATGGAAAAAGAATGGGCAAGTCAGAGGGTTATTCGAATTGGCGCGTCTTTGAGGGAGGAGTCACAGCCGGCGAAGAGTTCGATGGTGTCGCTGGCTGCGGTGCGCGAACCATCGGGGCGAATGCGCTCCAGCCGGGCCAGGGGGATGTCCATGATGACCTTGCGGGAGGCTCCTGCCTTGAGGCGTGTGCGTTGGAATGCGACCAGTTCGCAGTTGGTGGCGGGGTGGCCGTTTCCGGCGTCAGGGCGTCGGAGATAGACTTGGGTGACTTCCGCGCCGTCGTGTTTGCCCGTGTTGACGAGGGTGAAAGCGAGTCGCAGGACATCATCGTGCTGTTTTAGCGTGGCGTCGTGATAGGCGAAAGTGGTGTAGGAGAGTCCGAAGCCGAAGGGGAAGAGTGGCTTGGCGGTGAGATAGCGATAGGTGCGACCGCGCATCGAGTAGTCCTCGAAAGGCGGGAGGTCCTCGATGTGTGCGGGGAAGGTCAT
>JAFYIW010000164.1 GCA_017538465.1 Victivallales bacterium | reverse complement strand
TGGTATTTCGGATGCTTCACCTCGTCGTTGTCCATGACAGGCAATGACATGCTGGTCGGCGTGGGAGACTCCAAGCTGGCCAGCCTAGGGATGTTCCTGGGCCTGGTCGCGAACGCCCTTCTGGATCCCGTGTTCATCTTCGGCTGGTTCGGCCTACCCGCGATGGGCATTCGTGGCGCGGCAGTGGCGACCGTCCTCTGCCAAGCGGGTTCGATGGTGTATGTCATCACCATCCTGAACCGCCGCCACAAGCTGCTGAAGTTCAAGCGCTATCCCTGGGAGGTCATCCGGCAGTGCTGGGGACGCGTCATCTCCTTCGCCATTCCCGCCGCGCTGGGGATGTTCATGATTCCGCTGGGGTCCTTCGTCGTCACGCGCGTGACCGCCGAGTTCGGCGACGCCGCCGTGGCGGCCGCGCAGGCCGCCGGCAAGCTGGAGCTTCTCGCCTTCATGTTCCCGATGTCCTTCGGGATGTCGCTGACGCCACTGATCTCCCAGAACTTCGGCGCAAGGCTGTACGACCGCATCAAGACCGCCCGCCGTGTCTCCATGGGCTTCGCCCTGCTCTTCCTGAGCATCATGGCGGTCATTTTCTATTTCCTGGCGCCGCTCCTCGCCTCGGTCTTCAGCCGCGACGACGAGATCCGCGCCTACATGACGATGTATCTGCGCATCATCCCCTGGGGCTTCTGGGCCATCGAAATCCACCGCTTCTCCACCTTCATCTTCACCGGATGCAGCCGACCGAATTTCGCCGCCGCACTCAATATCGTGCGGGTGCTGGCCATGCTCATCCCCTTCACCATCATCGCGTTCTTCTGGCTCCACACGCTCCGTGCCGTCTTCGCCGCTCGGCTTTTCTCTGACATCGCCGGGGGCATCATGGGATTCTGCTGTGCGCGTCACCTCACCAACCGTCTGGTGAAAACCAGCCCGACGAATTGCCATCCATGAAACTCAACCGCATATTCACCGACCACGCAGTATTACCGACCAGGAAGCCCCTGACGGTATGGGGCAAGGCCACCCCTGACGCATGGGTCTCCGGACGCATCGGCGAAACCACCTCCAGCGTGCAGGCCGCATCCGACGGCTCATTCCTTTTGCGCTTCGCCCCAATCACGGAGTATGGCCCGGTGGAATTCTCCGTCACGGACGGGCAGGAGACCATCGTGCTCCAGGATGTCCAGGCCGGCGAGGTCTGGCTGGCGGCTGGGCAGTCCAACATGGGATTCAGCCTCGCCCGGGAACTGCCGCCCGTGCCGCCTGAGACGCTCCAGCGTTCCGACCTTCGCTTCTTCCATGTGCCGGAGCAGACACGGCTCGGCGGAGTCTCCGAGGCCGCAACGACTTGGAAGACGCTCCCGGCCACCCAGGCCGAATGCGACTTCACGGCCGTGGGCTTCCATTTCGCCGAAAAGGTCGCCAATGAGCGCGGCTGCGCTGTCGGCGTCATCCAGGCCAGCTTTGGCGGAGCCTCCATCGCGTCCTTCCTCAACCGCGAAAACGCCCTAAAGCATCCCTTCACCCGCGAATATGCCGAGGAGTATTTCCGCGCTCCCGTGAATGACACTCCCAAGAAGGTCGCGGATCCCATCCGCGACTGGCTGGAGAAGAATCCTCCCCGTTGGAAGGAGATGCCGGACGCCGACGACTGGCAGCAAATCGGCTACCACGATGCGAATTGGGGCGTCCAGCGGCTCCCCGACTCCTGGTCGCTTGCCGGACACCATTACCTCGGGGCGTTCCGCTATCGCAAGGCCATCCACATTCCCGAAACGTGGCGTGGCGACGATCTGGAGCTCTCGCTGGGCATGATTGACCAGCAGGACATCACCTGGTTCAATGGCACCCAAGTCGGCGCGACCGGCGAGGGATTGGACTATGCGTCCTTCGCGACACTCCGAAACTACTCCGTGCCCGCCGCACTTGTCCGTCCCGGCACCGAAAACGTCGTGGCGGTGCGGGCGCTGTCCTTCACGGCGATGATTCTGGACGGCGGGCTGATGGGACCCGCCGACGCGATGTTCCTGCGCAACCCCCGGACTGGCGAGACCATCCCGTTGACGGGTGAATGGCGTTTCAGCTGCGAACAGCTCTGCACCCCTGCCATCAGCACCCGCATCTACCAGACGCTCGGAGCCGGCATCCAGCACTCCTTCAGCATGATGCATGACAATCTGCTGAAGCCCGTCATCCCCTACCCCATCACGGGAGTCATCTGGTATCAGGGCGAGGCCGACAGCACCGAAGAGCCCATGGCGATGGTTTACGAGGAGATGCTGAATCTGCTCTGCCAGCAATGCCGCGAGGAATGGAACGACGAAACCCTGCCTTTCCTGGTGGTGCAGTTGCCAGGCTGCTGCATGCCCTCTCCCTATCAGACCACTGGCTTCTGGCCCATCACCCGCCAGGCGCAACTCGAATTCGCCCGAAAACAGCACAGCTATCCCGCAGTGACCGCTGACGCCTGCTCCGATCCGATTGAATTGCATTTTCCCGACAAGCGAATCGTGGGAGAACGCCTGGCCCGCCTCGCGCTCTATGGAGAGAATGACGCCAAGGCGCATGGCCCGCAGGTGGCCTCCATGGAATATGGTCGCGACAACGCCCTGCGACTAGTCTTTGTCGCGGTCGGCAAGAAACTGTCCTGGAGAAACGGCGTGGTCTCCGAAGGCTTCGCGCTGGCGGGCGAGGATGGCGTTTTCCACCCGGCGGAGACGCGAATTGTCGCTCCGAACTGCCTGGAACTCACCAGCCCGCAGGTGCCCCGCCCCCAGGCCGTCCGCTACGGCTGGAGCCAGAATCCCGGCCCGTATCTCACTCTTGTGAATTCCGAGGATCTCCCCGCCTCGCCATTTGAACTCGGATGATGCCAATGCGTCATGTACTTTTGCGCATTTCCAGGCAGAATGCCAAATATGAGATATCTTAGCATTCGTTTTGATCATTTGACAACCGACATTCACAATTCAGAGATCAACTCAAAAAGAGCGCGTAGATTGCGTTGTCCGGACAACGCATAATGAAAAGCAAATCTGCGAGGTCGTTTTGAACTGTCTCTCCAACTAAGGAGTAATTTCAATGATTTCATCCCGTATCCCTGGAAAGAGTTTCCTCAACGAGGCCGTCTATCGCGACAAGGTTCTGGGTTGCTGGACCGGCAAGAACATCGGCGGCACCCTCGGCGCCCCGATGGAAGGTCAGCAGAAGACCTGGGACATCCATTTCTACACGCAGGACCTCGGCGGCGTGCCCGCGCCCAATGACGACCTGGACCTCCAGCTGGCCTGGCTCAAGGCGGTGGAGGAGAATGGCGTGTACAACGTGGACGAGAAGGTGCTCGGCCGTGCGTGGCTCCGCTGGGTCACCGGCCCCTGGAACGAATACGGCGTCGGCAAGATGAACATGACCAACGGCATCCAGCCGCCGCTGTCGGGCCTCTGCAACAACGAGGTCTGGAAGAACTCCAACGGCGCGTGGATCCGCTCCGAAATCTGGGCGTGCCTCTTCCCCGGCGAGCCGGACGAGGCCGCGCAACTGGCCTGGTGCGACGCCTGCGTGGACCACGCCGGCGACGGCATCTACGCCGAAATCTTCACCGCCACCCTGGAGGCCGCCGCCTTCATCGAGAGCGACCTGCGCAAACTCATCGCCTACGCGCTGGCGCGCATCCCCGCCGACTGCCGCGTCGCCCGCAGCGTGAAGATCGCCTGCGACTGCTACGACCAGGGACTGCCGTGGCTGGACGCCCGCAACCGCATCGTCAAGGACAGCGAGGACCTGGGCTGGTTCCAGGCCCCCGCGAATGTCGCCTTCGCGGTGGTCGGACTGCTCTACGGCGAGGGCGATTTCGGCAAGTCCGTCTGCCTCGCCGTGGACTGCGGCGACGACACGGACTGCACTGGCGCGACCTGCGGAAGCGTCCTGGGCATCATCAAAGGCCGTTCCGGCATCCCGAAGGAGTGGATTGAGCCGATTGGCGAGAGCATCCAGACTGTCGCCGTGAATACTGCGGGCAGCTATCCGAAGTTCCCCGTGACTCTGGATGAACTGACCGACCGCGTGCTGGCCTGCAAACGCTATGCGGACGCCACGAACCCCTCGCTGGTGCGCCTGACCGACGGCGAGACCACCATCTCCGCCGAGCACCTGGAACGCCTGACCGACGGCAAGAAGGTCGAGTTGAATGTGCTGAGCAAGTCCTCCCGCGCCATGGATATCGAGACTCCCTGGGGCATCCTCGAAATCGAGTTCGAGAAGTCCCCCGTCGTGGCTCCCGGCGAGTCCCAGCAGTTGACGCTGCGCTTCAAGGCCGGATACTTCCTCAACTCGATGCTCCAGGTCAAATGGCAGCTGCCCGAAGGCTGGAGCATCGCCGAGGGCGACACCCAGGCGGTTCTGGGCTACGCCACCCAATTCAGCGAACTCAAGATCACCCTCACCGCAGGAGAGTTCGAGGACGGCTATCTCTGCCACATCCCGCTGCTGTTCACCCTGAACACGCAGAACTACCCCGCCGCCGGTTTCGTGACTTTCCAGCGTGCCGGCACCCTCGCCTCGCAGGTGCGCTTCCATGTGGACACTAAGTACCTCGGACGCGAAGACCGCACCTTCTGCCGACTCAACGGGAAGTAACCGCCCTGTCGTCCGTCGTCTGGCGTCCCGCCCTGACGTCCGCCGTCCGTCGTCTGACGTCCCGCCACTCATCACCCCATGCGACACCTTTTCTTCATGATGCTCAGCTACGCCGTCTGCACCCTGCCCCTGTGTGCCTCCGACTTGGTCTGGCGGTTGGGTGGCCAGTCCTGCTGGCGTGCCACCGGCGCGGCTGCGGAACACTCCGCGCCACGGCATCACGAGTGCCTCGTGGGAAGTGAAAACGACCTGAGCCTCTGGTCGCCTGACCTCGACCTCAATGCGGAAGACTACCAAAGTCTGGAGGTCTATTACACCTCGACGGGCGTCAGCAGTCTTCTGTCCCTGACCTTCGAGAACACCGACTCCCCTGGCGACATCAACGGACGAGCCATCACGATTGACCTGCCCATCAACCCGCTGTGGCATCCCAACAAGGTCGCCTTCGACCTTACGAAGAATTCCAACTGGCGAGGCCACATCCGCAAACTGCGCCTGCTAGTCAACCGCGACTGGCAGGGCGAACAACTGCGAATCTTCGCCGTGGCATTGCGTGGCACCAAGGACACCCTCACCGATGGCGCCTGTGCACTCTTCGATGAGCATGGCACTCCGCTCGACTGGACAATTCCGGACAATTCCGGCAGCTGGACCATCGCTCCCGCCGAGCCCTCTGGCCTTGTGGCCACCGCCAAGGCCCCAGGCGAACTCCTGGTCACCACCAAGGTGAACCACATTCGACAGGACTTCCGCTATCGCCTCGCCGTAAACTATGCCCCAGATGGCCTTGCGCCCGCAGTCACCGCATGCTTCTGGGATGCGGAGAATCGGCTCTGCGCGGAACTGCCGTTGGAAGCCACCGCCGATGGCCGTCTGGAGACAGCGTATATCGCCCAGCCGGAGTGGTATCGTGGCGAACTGCAAATCCGCCTCTCTGCCACGACCGAGGGGCAACGCGCGAGCCTCTACAGTGCCAGCCTGGAATCCCTGGGGCCACGTCTGCAATGGCGTGGCGAATGGATTTGGCCAGTCAAGCCTGCGCAGATGGAGCAGACGGCCTATTTCCTCCACGACTTTGACCTGGATTGCGAACCGGCGGAACTCGTTCAGGCACTGCTCCAGGCCACCTGCGACGACGCCTTCACTCTCTATGTCAATGGCACGCAGGTCGCCCAGCACGGCAACTGGGCCGAGCCGCAGGTCTGCGACATCCGGAGCGTCCTGCACAAGGGGCGCAACCGCATCTTCGTCAACGCCTTCAACCGTGCCGCAGCGGGAGCCTTCCTCGCCGAATTGCGCCTCGACTACCGCGATGGTCGCCCCACGACCTACATCGCGACCTCGCCGGAGTGGCAGACCACATTGGAGGAAGTGCCTGGTGCCGAGGCGGCGGACTACCAGCCCA
>JAFYIW010000163.1 GCA_017538465.1 Victivallales bacterium | reverse complement strand
TTTCAAACCAGTTGACGAAACCCGAAAAATAAGGTATTATTATTTCCACGATTTTCGCCAACTTAGCTCAGCTGGTAGAGCAGCGCATTCGTAATGCGCAGGTCCTGGGTCCGAATCCCTGAGTTGGCTCCATTTTCTGGCTGCGGACCCATGAGGTTCCGCAGCCGTTTTTCAAAACGGGCTTGTAATGCCGCGATGCCGACATCAAACCCGGTGGCCAAAAAGGGATGCATCTATGGCAGCATTTGACGATTGGCGCTGTGGCCCACGCAGACTCCGCGGCGTGGCGTTGGCTGGAATACTTGCAATTTTCACACAGGTAGTATCTGCCGAGGCGTTCGTCATCGCCCCGAACGGAGACGGCCTGCTTGAGGTCTCGGCCGCCGATTCAGAAGGGGCCTCGTCGCTTTCCGTGCCTGCCGTCTGGGAGGGAAGCGCCGTGAAGGCGATTGGCCCGCAGGCCTTCGCAACATGCGCTGGACTTTCCGGCATTTCACTTCCGGCGTCAATTGAACAGGTTGCCGACGGGGCCTTTGCCGGTTGCGCCTCTCTTGAAACAATATCCGTCGGCGCCGACAATCCGTTTTTCTCCGACATCGGGGGCGTACTATGCGACTTCGCGGGAGAGCGGCTCATCGTCTGTCCCGAGGGGCGTTCGGGAACATACACCGTGCCAAAGGGCGTTAAGTCCATAGCGGAAGGGGCCTTCGACGGGTGCGATCTCATAACGGAAATCATCTTAGGCACCGATGTGACAGACATCGGCACAAATGCCTTCTCGGGGTGTGAAAACCTAAAGACGGTCAGGACCCCTCGCGGCCCGCTCGACGCCGTGAACCTGGTCCTGCCAGAGGGGTGCTCCCGCATATGCTACACGTCTGGCGGACTTGACGATCCAACACTCCCACCACGTTGGGCGGTGTCATTCCGCGCAAACGGCGGATCGGGCTCCATGGCAAACCAAGTGTTCTCCATGGGGAAAGCAGCCCGACTGCGCGCGAACGCCTATAAGCGGACTGGCTATACTTTCGCCGGATGGGCGCTTAGCCCGAATGGCCCCGTCGCCTTTGCCAACGGACAGAATGTACGCGACCTATGCGCCACGCCAGGAGGCACGGTCACGCTATACGCGAAGTGGACCGGAATCCCGTACACCTTCATCTACCATGAAAAGCCGAAGGGCGGCAGGATGGTGTCCCAGTCTTTCCGATATGGCACGAAGACCGCGCTCCGGAAAAACTCGTTCGCCCAAAAGGGCTGTGTCTTCATAGGCTGGTCCCGCCATTCGGCCTCCGCGCCGGTGGTCTACAAAGACGGGCAGGTCATCGTTGCAGGGACAACTGTGCCAGGTGGCAAGGTGCACCTCTACGCCCAATGGGCCGTTCGTAACTACAGAGTCCGTTTCAACGCCAACGGTGGCAGAGGCAAAATGGCCGACCAGACGTTCACATACGGCACGGCGCAGCGGCTTCGCGCAAACGCCTTTACGCGCACTGGCTGCGTCTTCGTCGGGTGGTCCACCAGTAAAACCGGCCCCGTGAACTTCGCCAACCAGCAGGCAATATCGGCCCTGACGAGGAACGGGGGACGCGTCATCCTCTACGCCCGCTGGCGCCTCCAGCGCTACACCATTGTCTTCGACGCCCGCGGCGGCACCGGGACCATGGCGAGCCAGACACTCTCCTACGGGCAAAAGGCGACATTAAGACCGCTCGCGTTCTCCCGCCCGGAATATGTCTTCGCGGGATGGGCGCTGGAACCTGGCGGGAAGCTCGCCTACGGCAACAAGGCAACCGTTCAGAATCTCTCGCTCAAGGACGGCGCAACAGTACGGCTCTACGCGCGATGGGCCGTCCGCAACTACGCCGTGCATTTCGATGCGAACGGCGGAGAAGGCTCGATGGCGAACGAGGGCTTCGTCTATGGGTCCGCCAAGTCACTCCTGTCCAACGCCTTTACGCGCAGGGGACACCACTTCCTCGGGTGGTCCCGCTCGGCGACGGCCACCAAGGCCACTTACGCAGACCAACAGGTCGTGCAGAATCTCACGGCCACTGGCGGCACCGTCACGCTCTACGCGGTGTGGGTCCGCATAGGGAATCCGAACGTCATCGTCTGCCTGGGGGATTCCATAACACAGGGCTACCGATGCTATGGCCTCCCCTACCCCTCGCGTCTGGCAAGGCTCACGGGCAAGACTGTCAAGAACTACGGCGTGGGCGGGAAGAAATCCGACTACGGCGCCGCAACAGCGGAAAGCGCCATGCTGGCCGAAGGGCCTGGAACTGTCTGCATACAGTACGGCGCGAATGACGCCATCCACAATGTCCGCGCGGCGGTTGTAAAGGAAAATTTGAGGAAAATCATACGTATCTGCCGCAAGTACCAGGCAACGCCCATCCTTGCCACGCCCACGCCGCAGACCGGCAGCCATGCTCGCTTCAACTCAAACGTGAACGAAATCGCCAAGCAGGTTCGCGCGCTTGCCAGAGAGGAGAATGTCCGCCTTGTGGACCTCAATGCCGCCTTTGGCAGCGGAGGCAAGTACCTGAACCCGGCGGACGGACTGCATCTGAGCGACGCCGGCGGAGACCTCATGGCCCGCAAATTCTACGAGGCCATCCGTTAAATCAGCCTTTCTTGGCATGGGACTTGCTGTAGACTCCCTGTCCGCAAACCACACGGACAAGGAGCCTACAGACATGAACGAGAATGACGATTTGGCGCAAATCCAGAATGCGCACAAAACCTACACCCGCATGCGGGAGGAGCTTGGCAAGGCCGTTGTCGGCCAGGGGAATGTCGTGGACGAGGTGCTCATGGCCGTCTTCAGCCGCGGCCATGCTCTCCTTGTCGGTGTGCCGGGGCTGGCAAAGACGCTGCTCATCCGCACCATAAGCCGCGTTCTGGACCTCTCCTTCAAGCGCATACAGTTCACGCCCGACCTGATGCCTTCGGACATCACCGGCACCGACGTCCTCGACGAGGACAAGGCGACGGGCCGCCGCTCCTTCCGCTTTGTGCAGGGGCCTGTCTTCACGAACATGCTTCTCGCGGACGAAATCAACCGCACGCCCCCGAAGACGCAGGCCGCCCTCCTAGAGGCGATGCAGGAGCATGCGGTCACCGTCGCGGGGCGCACATACCCGCTGTCCGAGCCATTCTTCGTGCTGGCCACGCAGAACCCGATTGAGCAGGA
>JAFYIW010000162.1 GCA_017538465.1 Victivallales bacterium | reverse complement strand
GATGCGCTCGACGTCGTTCACGCAGTGCATGAAGGTGGGAATCACGGCGGACTGCGCCTCGGTGAGGTTTCTCCGCAGCAGCTGCACCAGGTAGTCCATGATGTCATGCTGGGCGCGGTCGATGGCGTCCTCCTGTTCCTGAAGCGCCTCGTCGGTGGAATGATCCTGCTTGACAAATGCGCGCACGGCGCCCTCGGTGAGGCTCATGGAGCAGTGCGTCATGTCCAGCAGCGCGACGAGCACCTGGTCCATGGCGGCGGAGGGCGAGTTGAGCAGGTGCGGCTCGAGCTTGACGATCCGGTTGGACCCCTTCTCCTTGCCTTCCGGGACCAGCTTGGTGGCGCACCAGGCCAGGGCGGAGAGGAAGGGCAGGAAGATCGCCACGCAGAAGATGCTGAAGAGCGAGTGGGCGTTGGCGATGTGCCGGCCGATGTTCTGGGGAGTCTCGGCGAAGACGTCGCCGGGGGTGAGGAGGTCCACCAGCCGGAGGAAACAGGGCACGCCGTTCCAGGGGACATAGAGCAGCAGAAGCATCGCCAGGACGCCGAAGACCTTGAAGATCACGGAGGCCAGCGCCGTCTGGCGGGCGGTCCGGCCGGTTCCGATGGAGGCCAGCAGGCCAGTCAGAGTGGAGCCGATGTTGGCGCCCAGCACCAGCGCGAACGCCGTCCAGAAATTCAGGAGTCCGCTGGCCGCGATGGCGATGGCGATGGAGACGGTCACCGAGCTGGACTGCACGACTACGGTGGCGACCAGTCCGATGAGCAATGCGCCGAGCACCGGCGGCAGCGGCGGGGCATAGTGGCCGGCCGCCGGAGTGCAGTCGAAAATGGCGAAGAAATGCCGGAAGGTGGGGAACTCCCCGACAATGTGGGACTGACTGCTCATCATCATCATTCCGAAGAAGAGCAGTCCGAAGCCCAGGATAGTCTGGGCGACACCCCGGAAGACGCTCTTCTTGACGAAAAGCATCATGGCCACGCCCAGCACCACGGCCGGCAGCGCCAGGGCCTCCAGGTTGAAGGAGACCATCTGGCCGGTCACGGTGGTGCCGATCGCGCTGCCCATGATGACGCCGAGGCCCTGCTTCAGGCTGAGCAGCCCCGCGTTCACGAAGCCCACCACCATCACCGAGGTCGCGCCGGAGGACTGGATCAGCGCGGTCACGCCCATCCCGGCCAGCATCGCCTTCACGCGGTTTCCGGTGAAGAGCTGGAGGATGTTCTTGAGGCGCGCTCCGGCCAGCATCTGGAGTCCCTGGCTCATCAGCGTCATGCCATAGATGAAGAAGCCCAGCCCGCCCAGGATGGCGATGGCCAGCTTCCAGCGGTTGAGCGCCAGCGCGGTGAGATAGACTCCGCGGGTGACCTTGTCCTGCTCCCGGATTTCGGCGATCACCTCATACTTTCCGGAATAGTCGGGGTCGGTGATGAGCTGGGTGGAGGCGACGCCGTTGCTGTCGGTCGTGGTCTGGGCGTTGGTCAGCTTTGCCTTTGGGGAGCCGGAGACGATCTTGAAAAAGACGTCCACCTCCTTCTTCGCGTCATCCACCTGGATCTGAAACGGCTCGGGCAGTTCGTTGCCGGCCACCGTCTCCTGGCCGGAGCCATGCAGCTGCAGCCCCGCGGTGACATGGAACTCAGCAGGGGTGACATTGTCGAAGTTCGGGCAGCAGGCGATGTAGTACCGGTCGCCGAATTCCTCGCCGTACGGGACTTTGACGCGGTAGATTCCCTGCGCGTCCGTCTCGCCTTCCAGGGCTTCATTGGGAGTGGCCTCGCCGTCGCGTGGCCTGGGGGTGATCCGCACCTTCACATTAGGCACGGGGCGACGGGTTCTGGAGGAGAGGCGCTCCGGTCCCAGCACCTGGAGCTCCACAGGCTGAGCAGTCGAGGTGCCAATCGGGCCGGCCTGGGAGCCGCCATCACGCAGCTGGATGACTTCGGGGATTTTCTCGACGGGCTCGCTGCAGCTGCCGAGCAATATCGTGAAGGCCAGCAGAGGAATTGCCAGCAGGTGAAGAAATAACTTGCCGGACATGCGGGGAAAGCAGCCAGATTTCGAGGCGTTCATTGGCACAGGTGATACGGGTTCAGGTTCGGCCGCAGAAGGGCAGGATGGCAAAGGCCAGGGCACAGATGACGGAGAATGCCCAGACGCCTGGTCTCCAGCGCGGGTGCTTGTTCAGGGTCTCCAGAAAATCGCGCATCAGCCACGGCCAGGCAATCAAAGCCATGCCGGCCAGCCCCCAGACGAGCGCCAGACTGCTGTAAACTCCGCGCCAACCGCAGTAGTAGGCAAAGGCGTGCTGGATGAGATGGTTGGTCAGGAGCACCAGAAAGCCGCCGAAGGCCCGCGCAAACAGGAAGTCCAGCAGGAACCATGCGGCGATGGCCACGACAGGCACCAGCAACCAGACGGGGGCGGAGAAACGTTCGGGCAACATCGCCGCGCCTTCCTTGGCGCTCCAGCAGAGAACCACCAGCCCCAGCAGCAGTCCGCCGAGACGATGACGCGCCCATTGGCCAGGCGACTTGGCGTGCCTGGGGCAGACGAGCGTGGCCGCGGCGGCGAAGACCAGGCAGAGCAACGCCATCAGGATGGATAATAGACGGTAAATAGCCATACATGCTTAATTTAATGCCTCTAAGGAGGTTTGTACGAACCTCTGAAAAAACCATCTGCCGCGTCCCGCTTGCCATTTGTCCTTTATATTATAGGGTTATCCCATTCCTTTCACGTTCTCATCGAATTCCAGTAACGGCTATGCTTACTCCCATTGCCCATGGCATTTTCGCCGTCGGTCACATCGACTGGGCGGTCCGCGATTTCCACGGCTACGAAACCGATCGCGGCACGACTTACAATTCCTATCTCCTGCAGTTCGAGAAAACGGCTGTAATTGACGGAGTGAAGGCGCCCTTTGCCGCCGAATGGCTGGCGACCTTGCAAAAACAGACAGAACTGGACAAAATTGACTATGTCGTGGTGAATCATGCCGAACCCGACCACTCCGGGGCTCTTCCTGTTTTGCTTGCGGCCGCCCCCCAGGCAACGGTGGTCTGCAACAAGAAGACACAGGATTTTCTGAACGGCTACTATGACACCGCCGCCTGGAAATTTCAGCTGGTCAAGACGGGCGACACGCTTGCGTTGGGATCTGGCAAGACGTTGCAGTTCATCGAGATTCCACTGGTGCACTGGCCGGATTCGATGGCCACCTACTTGGTCGAAGAGCAGATGCTGTTCTGCAATGACGCCTTCGGCGAGCACTACGCGACCAATTTGCGCTTCGATGACGAGAATCCCCTCTCCACGCTGATTTTCGAGGCCAAGAGCTACTACGCGAATATCGTGAATCCCTACAGCAAGCGCGTCGCGGCGGTGCTCGCCCAGCTTGCGAATGTCCCCATCAGGATGATTTGCCCGAGTCACGGCGTGATTTGGCGCAAGAACCTGGACGCGATTCTGGGGGCCTACCAGAACTGGGCGAACCAGCGTGTGCAGCCGAAGGTCGTGGTGCTCTACGACTCGATGTGGCATCGCACCGCCACCATGGCGGATGCCATCATGGAGGGCGTGGCCGAGGTTCCCGGCGTGGTCTGCAAGGTCTTGCCGGCGCGCGCCATCACGGAGAACACCCTGGCCACGGAGATGCTCGACACGGCGGCGGTGGCGCTGGGCTCCTCCACCCTCAACCAGCAGATGATGCCGATGATGGCCGCTCGCCTCTGCTACATCCAGGGACTCAATTTCCCCGGCCGCGCGGCCTTCTCTTTCGGCTCCCACGGCTGGGGCAAGGGTGGCCCCGAGTTGCTCGACGCCAAAATCGATGAACTGAAATGGACGCGCGTCTGCCCGCCCGTCCTCGCCAAATTCGAGCCCGCGCCCGAAGTGCTGGCGCAGTGCCGCCAGGCCGGCCATGCTCTCGCCGAAAAGGCCGTGGAACTTGCCGCGGCTTCCGGCTACCAGAAGACCTGCATCGACTAGATTCCCCCGTTCTCGCTCGCTTTGCCGCACGCGGCAAAGAACCAAGGCCCCCCCGGTTCTCGCTAGCGTGCGAGCGAGCAAAAAAGCAAGGATGAATACAATCAAGGAACAACCCGTTCATAAGAAATACGACCCGCCAGATTCTCTGACGAGCGTCGGGATGACCACTCCGCGTCATGTCACCCTCACGGATGCCGGGCATCCTTTCGCATTGCAGCTGGGCGGCGTGTTGCCGGAGGTCGTCGTCGAATATGAGACCTACGGCGAACTCTCGGAGACTGGCGACAATGTCGTGCTGATTTGCCATGCCTTGTCCGGCGACGCGCATGTCGCGGGATGGGACTCTCAGGCCAAGAACGACCCCGCCCGCGCCTGGCGTCTGACGCACCCGGGCTGGTGGGATGCCGTGATTGGACCAGGCAAGGCGATTGACACCAACCGCTTCTATGTGGTTTGCGCGAATGTCCTGGGAAGCTGCTATGGGACCACTGGCCCCGGCAGCATCGACCCGCGCACCGGAAAGCCCTACGGGCTGCATTTCCCGATGGTGACCATCGCGGACTGGGTGATCATGGAGAAGATGCTGATGGACCGTCTTGGCGTCAAGCACCTCTATGCCGTGGTGGGCGGCTCGCTGGGCGGACAGCAGGCGCTGG
>JAFYIW010000161.1 GCA_017538465.1 Victivallales bacterium | reverse complement strand
TCATGGAGCTCTACAAGACGAACGGCAAGGCGGACGACATCGACCACCTCTCCCGCCGCCGCATCCGCACCATCGGCGAGCTGCTGCAGAAGGCCTGCCGCGTGGGATTGGCCCGCGTGGCCCAGAACACCATCGGAAAGCTCAACAATCTGCGCAATGACGGCAGCGAACTGCCGCCGATCGCGAAGCTGATTAACTCCAAGCATTTCGAGAACCAGATCCAGGACTTCTTCCAGCATAACCAGCTCTCCCAGTTCATGGATCAGACCAACTGCCTCTCCGAGCTGACCAACAAGCGCCGACTCTCCGCGCTGGGGCCAGGAGGACTCACCCGCGACCGCGCCGGCACGGAAGTCCGTGACGTCCATGCCAGCCACTACGGCCGCATCTGCCCGATCGAGACGCCGGAAGGTCCGAACATCGGCCTGATCTCCAGCTTGGCGCTGTATGCGCATCTGGATGAATTCGGCTTCATCGAGACGCCATACTGCAAGGTCAAGGGCGGCAAAATCGTGACGGACAAGCGCGGCAATCCGGAAATCGTCTACCTCAAGGCCGCCGAGGAGGAGGAGCATGTCATCGCCCAGGCCAATGCCCCGCGCAATGAGGACGGCAGCTTCAAGAACGAGCGCGTTCTGGGGCGCTTCCACGGCGAGGCCGGCGAATTCCCCCGCGAGGAGGTCGAGTTCGTGGACATCTCCCCGAAGCAGATGATTTCCGCGGCCGCCAGCGTGATCACCTTCCTTGAGCACGACGACGCCAACCGCGCGCTGATGGGCTGCAACATGCAGCGCCAGGCCGTGCCGCTGATGCGTCCCGAGCGTCCGCTGGTCGGCACCGGCATGGAGGGCGTCATCGCCAGCCACTCGCACGCGATTCAGACGGCCTCCCGAGCGGGCATTGTCGCCTGGGCCGACGGCTACAAGATCATCGTGACTCCCGACGGGAAGATGCCGGAGGGCAAGAGCGCCGACGACTTCACGCTGTCCTGCGACACCGACGAGTGCCAGGTTTACATCCTTTACAAATTCCTGCGCTCCAACGCCTGCACGCTGGTCAACCAGCGGCCCATCGTCACCGCCGGACAGAAGGTCTCCAAGGGCCAGCCGCTGGCGGATGGCGCCTGCACGGACGAGGGGGAGCTCGCCCTGGGCCGCAATGTGCTGGTCGCCTTCATGAGCTGGCGAGGCTACAACTTCGAGGACGCCATCGTCATCAGCGAGAAGCTGGTGCAGGACGATGTCTACACCTCCGTGCACATCAACCTCCAGCAGGTCGAGGCGCGGGAGAGCAAGCAGGGCGGGCACGATGAAATCACCCGCGACATCCCCAACACCAAGGCGGAGATGCTCAAGAACCTGGACACCGAGGGCGTCATCCGCATCGGCGCCGAGGTCAAGCCGGGTGACTTCCTGGTCGGCAAGGTCTCCCCGAAGGCCGAAAGCGACCTGGAGCCCACGGAACGCCTCTGGCATGCCATCTTCGGCGAGAAGTCCACGGACGTCAAGGCGACCTGCCTGACCACCGAGCCCGGCAATGACGGCATCGTGATGGATCTGCGCCTTACCCGCACGCAGGATCCCGCGAAGATCCGCGTGACCAAGCTGGAGCTCAAGCAGCGCCAGGCGGAGACGCGCCAGAACTACGAAAACGAGAAGAAGACCATCATCGACAATCTGGTCAAGGAACTCAGCGACGAGTATCTGGGCCAGAAGATGCCCTGCGAGGTCACGGCGGAGAATCCCGACAGCCATGAGCCGGAGGAGCTGATTCCGGCCGACCGCAAGATCACCAAGCTCATGCTCAACCGTCTTGCCAACAACTACGACCGCTATCAGATGCGGGAGGGCGAGGACAAGCGGAAGGTCGATGAGATCATCAAGCGCTACCGCGGCGCGCTGCGTGACAACGAGCAGTGCTGCAAGGAGGCCATCGAGCTGCTCCAGAAGAACAACGGCTCCGACCCCGGCACCATCAACGAGGTCAAGGTCTATATCGCCAGCAAGCGCCGCCTCTCTATCGGCGACAAGCTTTCCGGACGCCATGGCAACAAGGGCATCGTCTCCAAGATCGTCTCGGTGGCGGATCTGCCGTTCATGGCGGACGGCACGCCAGTGGAGATCATCCTGAACCCCGTCGGCGTTCCCTCCCGCATGAACATCGGGCAGGTCTTCGAGACGCACGTCGGATGGGCCGCCAAGATTCTGGGAATCAACATCGCGACTCCGACCTTCGACGGCATGCAGGAGGATGTCATGCGCGACCTGCTGGAGCGCGCCCGTCTGGTCAAGGTCGCCGAGGCCGCCGGCGCGACGATTCCCGCGAAGCTCACCCGCGCCCTGCAGAAAGTCTCCGGCGCGGAGGTCGAAAACGCCAAACTGGAGCTGCGCGGACTCATCGAGGCGCGTGGCTGGAAGCTGGGCGTGCGCAATGACGCCATGTGCACTGGCGGCGAAATCATCGACGACAAGGGCATCGACCGCACCGATGACTTCGTGGACATCGACGGCAAGACCCGCCTCTACGACGGACGCACCGGCGACGCCTTCGCGCAGCGCGTGATGGTCGGCCAGATCTACATGCTGAAACTCGACCACCTGGTCGTGAACAAGATCCACGCCCGCGCCACGGGCAAATACTCGCTGGTCACCCAGCAGCCGCTGGGCGGCAAGGCCCATCAGGGCGGCCAGCGCTTCGGTGAAATGGAGGTGTGGGCGCTGGAAGCCTACGGCGCCGCCTATACCCTTCAGGAAATGCTGACGGTCAAGAGCGATGACTGCACCGGCCGTTATCAGATCTACCGCAACATCTCCCGCGATGGCAACGGCACCCTGGTTGCCGGCGTGCCCGAATCCTTCAATGTCCTGCGCCAGGAAATGAAGAGCCTGTGCCTGGACATCCGCGTCAACAGCCGCGCCGCTCAAATGATGTGAAAAAACGAGTGGCGGGGCCGGCGGCGGGCAGGACGCCCGAACCGCCACCGCCAAGGAACCACCATCCGAATGAATGGGACGGCGCCCGAGCGCGCCGCTCCGTCTCACCTAACGAGGGAATACCGTGGAAGAGCTTTTCAACAAGAAGACCGCCTCGACGCCCGCCGGCCTGAATCCGAAGAATGACGCGGCGGCCGTGGACCTGATCAAGAATTCGGACTATGTCGCCATCGGCGTCGCTTCGCCGGAAACCATTCTGAGCTGGAGCCATGGCGAGGTCAAGAGTCCGGAGACCATCAACTACCGCACCTACAAGCCGGAGCCCAACGGACTCTTCTGCGAGCGCATTTTCGGCCCGAAGAAGGACTACCAGTGCGCCTGCGGAAAATACAAGAAGAGCAAGGACAAGGGCAAGGTCTGCGAACGCTGCGGCGTGGAGGTGACCACCAACCGCGTGCGCCGCGAGCGCATGGGACACATCGAGCTGGCCGTGCCGGTCTCGCACATCTGGTTCTACAAGTGCATGCCTTCGCGCATTGGCCTGATGCTCAACATGGCGCAGAAGGACCTGGACCTGGTGCTTTACTACGAGAGCTACGTGGTCACCGACCCCGGAGACACCACGCTGGAATACAAGCAGATCCTCACGCCCGAGGAATACCAGGAGAACCGCCGCAACTACGGCGACTCCTTCGAGGCCGGAATGGGCGCCGAGATCATCGAGAAGCTGCTGGGACAAATCGACCTCAACCGCGAACGGGATGAACTCACGGAGCATCTCGCGACCACCAAGAGCAAGCAGCAGCGCAAGCAGATCGTCAAGCGCATCCGTCTGGTCGAGGGCTTTCTGAACAACCACATGGATCCCCGCTGGATGATTCTGCGCATCCTGCCGGTCATCCCCCCCGAACTGCGCCCGCTGGTGGATCTGCCCGGCGGACGCTTCGCCACCAGTGACCTGAACGACCTCTACCGGCGCGTCATCTACCGCAACGGACGCCTCAAGAACCTCCTCAACACCTATACGCCTGAGGTCATCATCCGCAACGAAAAGCGCATGCTCCAGGAGGCCGTCGACGCGCTGCTGGACAATGGCCGCCATGGCCGCGCCGTGACCGGCACCAGCAACCGCCCGCTCAAGAGCCTCACGGACATGCTCAAGGGCAAGCAGGGACGCTTCCGCCAGAATCTGCTGGGCAAGCGCGTGGACTACTCCGGACGCTCCGTCATCGTCGTGGGCCCCGAACTCAAGCTGCACCAGTGCGGTCTGCCCAAGGAGATGGCCCTGCGCCTCTTCGAGCCGTTCATCGTGCATCGGCTCATGCAGCGCGGCCTGGTCCAGTATCATGGCAACGCCCAGAAGCTCATCGACGCCCGCGACCCCGTCGTGTGGGATGTGCTGGACGAGGTGGTCACCGGCCACCCCATCATGCTCAACCGCGCGCCGACGCTGCACCGCCTCTCCATCCAGGCCTTCGACCCGGTCCTGATCGACGGACAGGCAATCCGCCTCCATCCGCTGGTCTGCACCGCCTTCAACGCGGACTTCGACGGCGACCAGATGGCGGTTCACGTGCCGCTGTCCAACGAGGCGCAGCTGGAGGCGAAGCTGATCATGCTCTCCTCCAACAACATCTTCAGCCCGGCCAGCGGCAAGCCTCTCACCGTGCCCTCCCAGGACATGGTGCTGGGCGTGTACTATCTGTGCTATGAGGACAAGCGCCGCCTGGCGGCCTTCCAGAGGGCGGGCGGCAACCAGCGCTATTTCCAGGACTACAGCGAGGTTCTGCGCGCTCTTGAGCTGCGCAAGATGGCCAATGAGAACAGCCACAGTCTGCGCAGCCAGGTCGAGGTCGGCATCGACATCCATGACTTCATCAAGTTCCGCAATCCCTACTACCGCTCGCCCGAGGAGCAGGCCCGCATCGACAGTCTGCCCGAGGGGCCGGAGAAGGAGCGCTATGCGGAGCTGGACCGCAAGATGGTCTGGGGACGCGGGACGCGCGGCCAGAAATACATCGAGACCACTGCCGGACGCTGCATCTTCCACGAAATCTGGCCGTCTGTGATGGGATTCTGGAATCAGCCCGCCGGCAAGAAGGATGTGGCCAAGATGATCAAGGACTGCTTCGAGTGCTGCGGGCACGACGAGCTGATCAAGCTGCTCGACCGCCTGAAGAACCTGGGCTACGAGTGGTCCACGCTGGCCGGCTTCTCCATCTCCACCTCCGACATGCTCATCCCGCCCAAGAAGCAGGAGCTCATCGACGCCGCCAACCAGGAGATCAATCGTCTGCGCGCCAATGCGGCGCGTGGCGCCATCACGGACAACGAGCGCAAGAACGAGAGCATCGACAAGTGGCAGAACGTCCGCAAGGAGCTCACCGCCGAGCTGCGCAAGACCATCTCGGACAATCTGGGACGCTCCGAGATCAATCCCGTGTGGGCGATGCTGGATTCCGGCGCCCGTGGTTCGGACGACCAGGTCACGCAGCTCTCCGGCATGCGCGGTCTGATGTCCGACCCGAACGGCAACATCCTGGAGACGCCGATTCTGCACAACTTCCGCGAAGGCCTCACGGGACTGGAATACTTCAATTCCACTCACGGTTCCCGCAAGGGCATGGCCGATACCGCGCTGAAGACCGCCGACGCCGGCTACATGACGCGCCGTCTGGTCGATGTCGCCCATGACGTCATCTGCAGCGAAAAGGATTGCGGCACGAGCAACGGCCTCTACGTCGAGGAGATCCGCGAGGGCAACGATGTGAAGCTCAAACTGCAGGACCGCATTGTCGGACGCTTCTCCGTGGACGACATCCGCGATTCCGAGCAGCGCATGATCGTGGCCGCGGGCGAGGAGATCACTCCGGAGATCGCCAAGAAGATCATCGAGGCCGGCCACAAGCGCGTGCATATCCGCTCCGTCCTCACCTGCGAGTCCGAACGCGGCGTCTGCATGAAGTGCTACGGTCGTCTGCTGGCCAATGGGCGTCTTCCCATGGAGGGCGACGCCCTGGGCATCATCGCGGCGCAGTCCATCGGCGAGCCCGGCACTCAGCTGACGCTGCGTACCTTCCACTCCGGCGGCGCCGCCTCCGGCAATGGCGAAGACCGCGAAATCCGCATGCAGTGGGATAACATCTACGCCGGCCTCCAGGTCAAGCTGGACAAGCTCGCCGAGGAGGGCAAGCAGAAGGGCTGGTCGGATGACAAGGTCAAGG
This sequence comes from Victivallales bacterium, assembly GCA_017538465.1. Classification (GTDB taxonomy): domain Bacteria; phylum Verrucomicrobiota; class Lentisphaeria; order Oligosphaerales; family Oligosphaeraceae; genus RGIG1601. Next base: position 5,074 of record JAFYIW010000161.1, on the reverse strand, counting down.
CCCAGAGCCAGGCGCTCAAGGACCGCGAGAATGTCGCCTATCTGGACTTCGACGGCGTGGAGACGCTGGACAGCAAGGACGAGAAGGGCAAGATCGTCAAGCTGGTCAACAACCGCAACGCCAGCATCCACGTGATGGCGGTCTCCTTCAATGAAGAGGGCACCCCCCATGTGACCAGCAATGAGCTGGCGCTCATCCAGCTGCCGCATGGCGCCCAGCTGATGGTGGAGAATCATCAGACGCTGAAGGTCGGCACCGTGATCGCCATCCAGGACCCCTTCAACGATTCCGTCATCGCCGAGGCTTCCGGCGTGCTGGAATATGTTGACCTGGTGGACGGACAGACCATGTCCAGCGAACTCAACGCCCAGAGCGGCAAGCCGGAGATTCGCGTCAAGCAGCACTCGGACGCCGTCTCCCCCGCGCTGGAGATTGTGGACAAGAAGACGCGCAAGACGCTGAAGCACTACCCCGTCTTCGCCGGCGCGCAGATTCTCTATCCCGCCGGCGCGAAAATCGCGGTCGGCACGATTCTGGCCAGGACTCCGCGGGAGTCCTCCAACAAGACCAGCGACATCACGATGGGACTGCCGCGTGTGTCCGAGCTCTTCGACGCGCGGCGTCCCCGCGAGGCCGCGGTGCTGGTGGAGCGTGCCGGCTACATCAAGCAGATTCATCAGGTCCGCAACAAGACGGTCGTGAAGTTCGAGGACAGCGAGAGCGGCGAGACCTGGGAGCAGACCGTCGCGCTGGGCAAGCGCATCGTGCTGCGGGAAGGCGACGCGGTGACCGCCGGCCAGCGTCTCACCGACGGCTCCGAGGTGCTGAACGAGTATCTGGAGATCTGCGGCCCGCAGAAGCTCCAGAGCATGCTGGTGGACCAGGTCCAGAGCGTCTATCTGGCGCAGGGCGTGGACATCAGCGACAAGCACATCGAGATCATCGTGCGTCAGATGATGCGCAAGATCCGCATCACGGACCCGGGCGACACGCAGTTCCTCTTCGGCGAGACCGTCGATCAGCAGGAGTTCAACGCCGTAAACAAGCGCATCATGGAGACCAGCGAGACGCTCGGCGACCGCCCGCTGACGCCGGCCTCCGGCCAGCAGATGATCCAGGGCGTCACCAAGGCGTCCCTCTCCACCGACTCCTTCATCAGCGCGGCGTCTTTCCAGGACACTCCGCGTATCCTGACCGAGGCCGCCACGCTGGGCCGCGTGGACTACCTCCACGGCTTCAAGGAGAATGTGATCATGGGACACCTGATTCCCGCGGGCACCGGCTTCGCGAAGGTGCGCGACCCCATGCTCTACACCCACGATGCCAACGGCAAGCTGACGTTGATTGTGAACAACAAGGACGGCAACAAGGCCTACGCGAACAACTTCAACGACAGCGTTTATCAGGATGACTTCCTGCAGAACACATCGGATTCCGAGGCGGAGGCCATGGTCGAGAATGACAGCGGCTCCGCCGATGCGGAGCTCTACGACACCAGCATTCCCGATCCGGACGCCGGACGCCGCCATGTCTCCGACGCCGACCTTCTGGACGACGCGGATTGATCGAGCGTAGAGACGATGGAAGGGGGACGCGATTTGCATCCCCCTTTTTGTTGTTCGCGATCGTCTTGGGTCGCCACTTCCATGAATCACTACCTGACATGCTTTTATCAGGGGAATGAGCGGCTTTCCCTGTGGTTTGGCAATCCAAACTACACCGGCGCATGGCTGGTCATGCTCGCGGTGGCTTCCGGCGCCCTTTTTTGGTGCTTCCGCAGACGCGTGTGGCTGGGTGCGGCGATTGCCGCCGTGGCCGCGTTTCCCTGCTATGTCGCGGTGGGAATGACCTATTCGCGCGGTGCGTATCTGGCGGTGGCGGCGGCGTTGGGGGGCCTGGCGCTTCTGCGCAGTTTCAGCTGCTGGAAAAACCGCCGCGCACCGCACGCCTGTTCGCTGTGGGCGCGCATTGGGGCGGCTTGGCTGCCGCTGGCGTTTTTCCTTGCCACGCTTTGCTCTCTGCCGTCAGGAGGAAAGCGCCTGGATAGCATACGGGACGTGAATGAGGATCTTTCCATTGCCCACCGGCTCCATCTTTGGCGCGGCGGGGCCATGATGATCTCCCAGTATCCCCGGTATGGCGTCGGCGAAAGTCCGGGAAAACTCTATTCCCTCTTCTATCAGCCGCTGGGGAAGGAGGAGAAGTACGAGACTTTTCTGAGCGACTTCCTGACTCTGGCGGCGACCTGGGGCTTGCTGGTTGCCGGAGAGGTCTTGGCCTTGGCGCTGCTGCCCGTCTTCCTTGGCCTGGCGCTATGGAAAAGATATGATGATGAATTGGCGCTTCAATTGGCGGCGGCGCTGGGAGGATATCTGGTCGTCGGCCTGTTCAACACCTGCATGAGGTCCACCACGGTGCAATGCACCTGCATTTCCCTCGCGGCGATGATTTACCTCCGCCGCGGATGGTGGCTTTGGCACCACACCAGAAAAACCTCAAAAGAGCCGGGTGGCCTCCCGCAAGGCGCCGGGAGGACATTTGGGCTGGTGGCGCTTCTTGCCCCTTTGACGGCGTTGGCGGTCTGCGGGGCGGTCTATGCGCTGGGACGGCATTTTTCCGCGCGCTGGTATTTCACCACGACACCCGGCGTGCTGGAATGCGGCGGCACGGCCTCATTCCAGCTTCATCCGCGCATCCCCAATGGCACGCGCATTGAGTACTTCTGCGAGGATCCCCTGAAAGGCCTTCGCAGTGAACTGCTGCCGCTGGTCGCGGAAGGCTACGAGATTCACGTCTGGACAAATCCCGGCGGCGTTGGCGGCGTCCGGACAATTGCGAGGCTCCTGGAGACCGTCGGCGCCGAGAGGGCGTCCGGTCAAAGATGGCTGGTGGCAGCCACTGGCAATGCCGCGAATGCCGCGCTGGGGGCCGTCAAGACCCTGCCGCCGGAACGGCAGCCGGACGGCGTCATCCTTCAGCATGCGCTTCTGCGTCATCCTTTCCCGGAACTCTCCCTGGAGGGGTGGTCCTGGGAGCGTCCGGTCAAGCTGATTCCCCTGGATGAGCCGGACAAGAAGACTCTGGCGAACCTGAAGCTTTCCTTCCCGCGGTTGCAATGCCATCCGGCGGACACGACAGTTCTGAATGCCGTGAATGCGCCGGACGAGGAATGAATCCCGATGAAAGACTCACTCCACAAATGCTTCTTGACCGTCTGCTGTCTGCTTGGCTGGATGACGCTGACGCCTCCGTTGCTCTCCGCGGCTGATGAAAGCGCACGCGCGCATCTGGAGCAGGCTAGCCGGAATATGGTCACGCGGACAATGCAGGTGACGGAATGCGTTCAGGACGGAATGTCCCGGGTAGAACGGCTGATCATGCAGCGGAGACTGCCGGATGGAACGGTGGAACGGGTGACGGAACGGCTTGTGAACGGCGCGCGCCGTGATCCGGAGACGCTGAGGATTGACCAGCATGTCTTGCGGATCTATTATGGCAAAGACGGATGCGTGGATCTGCGAGTCGGCATGAAATCTGTCCGGGGGATTCGCAGCCGACGTGAAATTCCCATGCCGAAGTTTCGGAGGGAATGCGCAATCACGGAGGAGAAGCGGATTTACGGGGGGCGCTTCTGCTGGGACATCACAGTGAGGAATCCGACCGCCAAGGGGATTCTCGTGGAGGAGTATCTGGTCTCCGGGTCATCTCAGATGCCTCTCGTCTATCGGAGGTTCGATGCCGATGGACGATTGCTGTTGAGCGTGTTTTTCCGGGATTATGATTTCTCGCCGGAATTCCCTGAAGGCGTCTTCAAATTGCCGGAGAACGCGGTGGTGCGCGAGGCGAGGGAAGGCGAAGACAAGGACGATTTGCGGCAGGAGCTGCTGGATGCGGAAAAGGAGGAGAAGGAGGAATTCTATGAGCAAAAGGTCCAGATGGACTTGAAAGCGGACTTGAGATATCTCTTCCAGGGAATGATGGCCTGCCTTGTTGCCATGCTGACTTGGGTGGCGGCGCCTTTGGCCATGGCGGGCGTGGCGTTTCTCCTGTTCAGGAAATCGCGGGGGGCACCGGCGAAGAAGAGAAATTGACTTGCACCTGTCCGCAATGCCGAGAGCATGTTATATTGAGTGGAGTTCTCTCCATTGCGAATGAACCAGCGCTCGACCATAGAGCGTCCTTCGGAAATGACCATGAAAATCAATGTCCTGGAACAGTCGATTCCCACTCTGAAGCCTTTGGGCGTGCAGGGGACGCTCGGTGATTTGCGACTGGGCGGAAAGACCTGGCGGAAACTGATGGAGGAGCGATGGGCGCAGACGCTGGGCAGGGAAAATGCCCTGACGCTGACCGTGAATCTGGATTTCTGGCCATCGGATGGGCTTCTTGAGATGCTGGCCACGCTCTCCGAAGACTTCATCGTGGTGGATAAAGACGGCGCGCAATTGGCTTCCGCCACTCATGCACCGCTGAAGAATGCCTTGGGCATGGCGGTGAAGAATCCTGGCCAGGCCTCTCGGAGTGTCAGCCCCAAGGTGGTCGCGGTTTCCTCGGCGGATGGTCTGGTGGTGCGCTATCCATGGGATCTGCTCAGCATTCAGGAGGATGTGCTGAGCAATGCCCCGCATGGCGTCATCAACGGCGTCATCAACGAAGGCTCGGTGATTGACGGCAATCTCGATTTGGGCGACAGCTCGATGATTCTGCCCGGAGTGTATATCACGGGAAATGTGGTCATCGGAGAGAACTGCCTGATCGGACCGAATTGCACGATTCGCGGCAATACCTCGATTGGCGATGGATGCCGAATCGGGCAGGGCGCTGAAATCAAGAACTCCATTCTGATGGACAATGTACGGGTGCCGCACGTGGCGTTCGTAGGCGACTCCATCCTCGCCAATGGCGTTGACCTGGGCGCGGGAACCATGATTTCCAATTGGCGGCATGACGGCGCGAAGATCACCAGCCAGGTTGGACGGCGGCAGGTGAATACAGGACGCGATCACTTTGGCGCGGTGCTTGCCGAGAATGTCCATGTCGGCGTGAACACCTCCATCTACCCCGGCGTGAAGAT